>DNHK01000065.1 GCA_003485905.1 Gammaproteobacteria bacterium
AGCAGGTACATCATCCGTATCCATAGTGCCACGCGCAACCTGCACTTCCGGCCAAGCGGCAACGGTGGGTTCGATGCTCGAGCTCATCTGCAATTCCTCATCAATCGCAAATTCTTTACCCCGCTCATCAAAAGCTCCCTCCGATGATAGCTCTTGAATATCTGACGATACCTCCACTTGTTCAGATTTAAAATTTGATTCCATGCTGTCGACATGGGTTGCCGCCGCACCAAGCAATGCCTCGTCTCCATGCTTATGCTGATTCTCTTTCTCTGCTGCGGCGATATCTGCTTCCAACTGTTGTCGCCAATCAAGTTCTTCAGGCTCTGTCACCAAAACTGATAGGCTCGCCTCTACATCCTGATCTTTTTCCGGCAGTGGTGAGCCCACTGGGCTTTCAAAGCCTTCACCCAACTCTACAGGTTTAGTACTGATTGAATCAGCAGCGGCGGATTGCGAATCTATGTGGACAGAATTTAGTGGCAACGGTATTTGTGCTTGATCTTCCGCCGCAGCCTCTTCGGTCGACGTGGCCTCCCCAACCCTTAGGAAGCCGGGGATCTCAGAACGGCTGTGTGGCTCAACAATAAACGAGTTCCGATTTTTAGTAGTGTTCGATTGCTCCTCAAAATGCGCAGCATCATCAGCATAGTCAAACGTTCTCACTAATACATCCGCTGGATCATCAGCCGGCAGCTCATCCAGTGCAGCAGTCTCTGAGTTAAAAGGCTGCATACATGCGCCGCATCTTGCCCAGCCTCCAAAATCTTTAACGACCGCTGGATCTAGCTCAAATGAAGTACCGCAATGAGGGCATTTAACGTACATCAGTAAACCTAATTAGAAATCTATATACACGCACATTATAATTAATCTAGCAATCGCGTTGACTATTCGAGGTGGTCTATTCACAACAAACTTGCTCACAATACACCCGCTGGCTAATCGAATGTTGAACCAATAAGCAAACACCATTGACCTCTTTCAACTTTCTGGAATTGACACTCTGGAAATGCTTTAACTACGCGCCCTCGTTGATCATCCAGTATTCCTGTAAGCAATAGCGTAAAACCTGGTTTCAACATTTTAAGTAATGCCGGCGCTAATTTTATTATCTCTTCTGCAAGAATGTTAACTATAACAACATCTGCTACCTGGCTGTCGTCTACTTGGTCGGGCAACAAAACCTGCAATTGATCAGACACCCCATTAGCAGAGCCATTCTCAATACTGGCAGAAATAGCCATAGGGTCTATATCTACAGCGACCGCGGTTTTTGCCCCTAACAACAAAGCTGCAATTGCTAAGATTCCAGAACCACACCCATAATCGATTACGCTTCGACCACTCAGATCGGCGTGTGAAAGCCAGTCTAAACACATCGCTGTCGTTCTGTGTGTTCCTGTTCCAAAGGCCAACCCTGGGTCGAGAGCGATATTACAAGCATTTGGATTCACTGGATCAAGCCACTTGGGCACCACCCACAAATCTTTACCAACCTTTACAGGCTTAAACTGTGACAGCCAAACACGCTCCCAATCCTGATCTTTCAACACGGATACTTCACCCAATAAAGCATCGTCGCCCGGTACGACCTGTTCCACCAATTGACAGACTTCATCCAAGTTTACCGATTGGGTAAACAATCCGGTTACATAGACTTGCTCCCAGTCGGGTTCACCCGGAAAAGCGACCTCATAGAATTCGTTATCGCCTGCATTCTCAGTAGTTATTGCTTGAGCCAGACAGGCCTCGAGAACTGCGCCCACGGCTTCAGCTTGGTCTTTATAGACCTGAAATCGAAGGCGTTGCCAACTCAACTGCTTGGTTGGTCTTGCAAATAGGAAATAGCCGCTTGCAAGGCCAATTCGTAACCTTGGGCACCCAAACCACAAATCACACCTTCTGCTGCATCTGAAAAGTAACTGTGCTTACGAAATTCCTCCCGTGCATGAATATTAGACAAGTGCACCTCGATATAGGGAATTTCGACACCCAAAATTGCGTCACGCAGCGCCACACTAGTATGCGTAAATGCCGCTGGATTAATAATTAGAAAACCAACTTTTCCCGCCGCTTGCTGAACCATATCAATTAACTCGTGCTCAGCATTACTCTGCTTAAAGCTGATTTTGAAGCCAGCTTCATTAGCAAACACGGATAACTGTTGGTTTATTTGTTCCAACGTCTTCGCACCATAATGCTCTGGCTCCCGGGAGCCAAGGAGATTTAGGTTGGGGCCATTTAGTACAAGAATTGAGGCCATTTTTAGTCCGGTCTATTTACAAATATCAGAATAATCACATTATACCCGCTTCCGCGCGCTTATTCCGAATACCACAACGTCAGTTGCCCTTAAAACTAACGATATATGAGAAGCACACCTATAGGCTAGTTGTCACTAGCGGCGTACGCCAAATTTAACCACCCACGTATATCCTGTTCTTGAACGGTACCTAATTTACTGGAGATGACTTCACCGCTAGAGCTTAGCAACACCGTATACGGGAGTAACCCTTGTTCATTTCCGTTTTTAGCCATTAACTCTGGCCCTTCCAGATCAGCGACGAATATCGGGTAAGTAATTTTTAACTCTTCAACCATTCTCGCGGCTGAGTCAGCGGCATCAATCGCTAACCCCGCAACACTAAACCGATTGCCACCTAGCTCAATTTGCAAAGACTGCAACATTGGCATCTCTTCGACGCAAGGCTTGCACCAGGTCGCCCAAAAGTTAACCAGTATGTATTCGCTATCGATCGCATTTAGACTGGACTGCAAGCCATTCAGATCATTAAGCCTAGCACTTAATAAATTGTCTCTAGACTCCTCGCTTTCAATAATCTCTGATGCTTGAAGCTCTATATCTAACGCGCCATCAGTTACTACTAAAATCTCCTCGGCACGATTATTTGCTAAATAGTATCCGCCTAAAAAAACAATCCCCGCGCCTGCTATCAGCACACTTTTATTCACTACTTGATCTCAGTCAATAAGCCTAAAAATTCTTCAGAAGGAATGTAGCCATACCTGTTTAGATCATCTCTTAATGTGCCGCTGGCATCGACAAACAAAGTTGCCGGAGGCCCGAACACACTGTAAATCCCTTTTATCTCATTCGCCAAACTACTCGGATCTGTAACATCTACCTTAATTAACTGCACTCCATCGAGGGCCTCTAGGACAGCAGGGTCGACAAAGGTTGTCTCTAGCATCCTGACGCATTCGACGCACCAATCAGCGTAGAAATCTATAATTATTGGCTTATCCTTGGCGGCAAGTAGCTCTGCTTGCAAACTAGAGACAGAATCGACCTCTGTAAACTTTGCAGCCTGCTGTTGAATGCCGACCGCACCATTTCCACTACTTTGAGTAAATACTTGTAATGGGCGAAACAGGTCATTGCTACCAGCAGCCGCACCAACCAGGGTTAACAGCCCCCAAAAAAGAAATACCACCGCCGCAATCATCGGTAAAAGCTTGCTTGCTCCGTTAGATTCGTCTTTAGGGGTAAGCACCACCCAAGAATAGGCGGCCAACCCGATTAACCAAACCGCCCATAACCAAATAGACTCAAAATCCTTGATGGTATCCAGCAAATAAATAGCAACAGCCAGAATCATAAAACCGAACAGTTGTGTTACCCGCTCCATCCAAGCCCCTGCTTTTGGCAACAACCAATTTGCACCAAATCCAAACGCTACCAGTAAGACTCCCATACCCAGTGCGAGGGAAAACATAATTGCTCCACCCAACATCGGATCACCAAACTGAATCGCAGCGCCTAAGGCCACGATCAATAGTGGCGAAACACAGGCACCTACAATTAGCGCCGAAAATAGTCCAACAACGAAAGCGACCTCATATTTACCAGAGGCCATTGTGGATGTGCTTTGTTGAATTCGACCCTGAATACTAGACGGCATTTGAATTTGAAATACCCCAAACAAAGACAACGAAAGTACTGCCAAAAGCAGAGCTATTGCTCCTATCCAAACTGGTGACTGAAAATAGGCCTGTAACTGTGCTCCAGTCCAACCTGCAAGCACACCCATCGCAGTGTAAGTAACCGCGGTGCCCAGAACATAAAAAATTGAAAGTATTCCGCCTTTACCTGTTTTTGATTCGCCCGCCACAAGACCAGACAAAATAGGGATCATCGGCAACACACACGGTGTGAAGGTTAATAACACACCAACCCAAAATGCCGTAAGCAGATATGAAACAAGCGATTTTCGTTCGGGCTGATCAACACCACCCGCGGCCCCAACAGCCCCAAGTACTGAGGAAGCATTATTTTCTATCACGTTTGTTACGGTTGGCGAACTCTCAGCAGTCGAGCCTTCTGGCAGCACTACCGTAACACTGCGAGTCATTGGAGGGTAACAAACTCCAACAGGCTTATTACACCCTTGTCCCTTAACGACAAACTCTAGTTCCGACGAACCACCTACGGCACTCATTGAATGGGTATAATTTACCCCAGTAAAATATACTTCAATAGAGCCAAACAGCTCGTCATCTACCACTTCACCATCCGGTATTTCCATCGGACCCAAAACTACAGTTGAATCAGCAGTAGTTTTGGTGAAAAATTTATCTCGATACATATAGTAGCCATCAGCAATTTGCCAATAAACTGTCAGTGAACCTGTATCGGTTACGTCTGCGATAACTTTAAAAGCTTCTTCTTCAGGCAACAAGCTTTGTGTTTGCGAAGAAAGTTGCGCCTGACCTATAGACGTAAATGCGGCCATTAGTAGGCCAAGAACTAACTGTTTCAATCGTGTATTCATTTAATCGAACCTTCTACCCATTCAAGATATTTGTGCGAACCAGTTTCTATTGGGATCGCTATTAACTCTGGCACTTCATGCGGATGCACTTCTAATACTACTTTTTCTAACTCAGCATACTTCCGTCTGGTTGTCTTTATTACCAGCGAAATCTCTTCGTCCGAGCACACTTGACCGTCCCAAATGTATATTGATTGCACACCCGAGCTAATATTGACACAAGCTGCGTGCCGACCTGCAACTAATTGTTTCGCTAAACTGTTCGCGAGCTCCTTGTCAGGCACATTGCAGTACACCAGCAACACCTCTTGCTTAGCTTGTTTGTTGTCAATTGGACGATCTAGCATTACCAGTTTCTAATCATGTATGACTTATTTGGCATTATACTATTAACGGTAGTTGCTAACGTATATCCAACCTACATCAAAAATCACATATTACATCCATGCTATTCCTAATTATTCTCGCACTTTTCATAATAGTACCCGTGGCTGAAATCGCGCTTTTTATAGAGCTTGGCGGAAATTTTGGGGTGTTCAACACTTTGTTGCTTATCATAATAACTGCTGTTTTAGGTGCCTCGTTAGTAAGACAGCAAGGCTTTCAAACCCTGGCTAATGTCAAAAAACAAACAGCGGCTGGAAATTTGCCGGCAATGGAAATGGCGGAAGGCGCAGCATTACTATTTGCCGGTGCGTTACTACTAACTCCCGGATTTTTAACCGATACAATAGGGTTTTGTTTATTAATCCCACCACTTCGACGTAAATGGATTAGATTTCTCGGCCAGCAGGGATTCGTTACTATGGCGACAGCTGGACAAAACACATCACAGACGCGCAGCACCAAACGCGGAAATATCATCGAAGGTGAGTATCACAAAGAAGACGACTAAAAAGCAAAACCCACTGATAGATTCATATAATTGGCCGCTTTAGATTTATCAAACTGACTCGAGCATGGATGCAGGCGACAGGGCTGAAGTAATCTCCCGTGCCAGTCGCACCTAATATATAGAACTAATTTGATTGCGGCCCCTTGACTTTAGAAACTTCGACCCTATTATTAGCACTCCCTTGAAGTGAGTGCTAATCACAACAAGGCCAATTCCGTCAGCACAGACATCAATTAGTAAATATTTGTGCTGGTTCCATAAGTTAAAAGTAAAAATTATAGGAGGGTTTAGCAATGGCTATTCGTCCGTTACATGATCGAATTTTAGTTCGTCGACTTGACGAAGAGAAAACAACCGCTGGAGGCATCGTAATTCCAGATTCTGCTTCTGAAAAACCATCACAAGGCGAAGTGGTTGCAGTAGGCAAAGGTAAATTACTGGATGACGGTAAAGTACAAGCGCTAGATGTTAAAGCTGGTGATACTGTTTTATTTGGCAAATATTCCGGCACAGAAGTCAAAGTAGATGGCGAAGAGTTACTTGTCATGCGCGAAGATGATGTCATGGGCATCGTCGAATAATCGAATTAATTTTACTTAAGAGGTAATAACAATGTCAGCAAAAGACGTACTTTTTGGCGACGCTTCGCGCGCCAAGATCGTTGCCGGTGTCAATATATTGGCCGACGCGGTTAAAATAACTTTAGGGCCGAAGGGTCGTAATGTCGTTCTAGATAAATCTTTCGGCGCACCAACGGTCACTAAAGACGGTGTATCGGTAGCCAAAGAAATCGAACTAAAAGATAAATTTGAGAACATGGGCGCTCAATTGGTAAAAGAAGTTGCTTCTAAAA
>DNHK01000409.1 GCA_003485905.1 Gammaproteobacteria bacterium
TAAAATTTACATTTATCCATCCACACCCAGCTCATCAGTGTTACTGACGCAGCGTAAGGCTATATTATAATCCCGACCTACGATCGTTTATGCCATCAAGATTAAACAGCACAAAGTAAATGTAAATTTTACCCCGACCCCAATTATCCCAATCATCAAGGCTAATGTTGCTAATACGCTGCAGAAACTACCCAGCCACCAGACTTATATTGAACAGTATTGCAAAGCCGACGAGTAGTAGGCGAGCAGCACATTGAGGGTAAATGGCTCAAATGAATACCAGCGTCCTGCGTGGCGGCATCGAGTCTTTTGGATCTGGATCAAGATTACGGACAACAATTGACCAGTAACCTGTTTGTCGGCTGCAGTAGATTTTATGGGTGATAAAGTGTTTTGGCGTTGCCAAGGCTTAGTTGCCGCGACGCAAAAAACCATAAGTCTGTTTAACTAGAAGCCTAAAAATAGGTTGGAGCTTGCAATGAAGATAACTAATAGATCAATGGTCGTTAGTGCTGCATTGGTATTGATGACCGGGTCATTTAACGTTTCTGCACAACCCTTTAGTGGTCACTTTGCCGGTACGTCTTTTTCCTCCGCTGATACTGATATAAATGGTGATTTGGAAGGTGGTAACAGATCGGTTGTCACCGGTAACGGCACATTTGGTAGTAGCTATTCTGCCGGTCAGGGTGACCTCTTGCCCTGGGATAACGCTTCCTACTGTGATTTTGATGAGACTGGATTACCGCGCGGCTTGGAATTGACATACTTTGCCAATGCAGGCGTATCAACCTACAAAAACGGTGACCAGTTGTATACTGTGCAGAGTACAAGCCCGCCAAGCACCTTGTGTTTCAACTATACGGACGGCACAAGTTCCTATGAAATCTACAGGGATGTGGTCGGTGGATCAGGACGCTTTGAAGGTGCGAGCGGAACGATAAAACTTACCGGTTCGGCAATCCCCGTCCAGCAGGGGTTTAGCGCTATCAAAGGCGAAACAACCGGAGAGATAAATGGTCTGGCTGGCAAGGGCAAAAAAGAGTGATGTATAGACGTTAGAGTTGCTCTGAAAAACCAGCCCTAACATGTAATAATTAAGGACCTTCGGCCGAGTGGTAAATCGGCCAGGGTTCTTTGATCAAGTTCTTCAGCCCCCTGGGCTGACAGGGCCCACAGTGGATAGTGCTGCTAGTTAATACAACAGGCTTTTATTGCACAGTATTATCTGGCCAGTGCGTGGTAGGCTAAATAACAAGCTCGCGTAACACCACATCAGTTACACAACGATCAGTAACAATAAGAACAGTGAGAACAATAAGAACAATAAGAACAATAACCAAAATATACCTATGAACCCCAAAACCCTGCGGTTTATCGCCGCCATTCCCGATATCCCCATGCTGCTAAATAGCTTTGGCTTTGCGCTTGATCTGGGCAAGACGGCCATGAGCCTCGGCATGCCTTTGCTTGATGGTCTGGCGCGCAGTACCCAGATCGGTAGAATTAACCACGTTTTCCTGCCGGTTACCAAGTATGTGTTTCAGAAAAGTCATCCTCGTATTGACAGAGTTCAGGAAGATCTCAGCAATAGATAGCCTGCAGTGAAGGCCGAGGCGCCGGCTCGGGCTGAACGTGCGATTCTGTCGTGAGCTCCCCCACGATTGGCGAATGACCACGGCGGTGTTCACCAGGCAACTGGCCAACCCCGAGGCCCGCAACACCGATCGTCTGAAACCCTGAACCGCCACTAATTCAGTAGACACTTTTAGGCCTCACTAACTAACTGCCGTTCGAATTCTACGGGCGACAGTAAATTGTTTGCAGTATGCCTGCCTCCAGGGTTTTAGCTCATTCGCGCGCGAAAATAAATTAGGTGATGCGCTCAAAAATAGGTTACGGTCAACAAAAATATTGATTTAGATCAAAAACTAAGAGGTAGAATCGTGGGGCATGAGGGAATTCATCTAGCCGAACTAGTAACGGGTATTACGCTATTAATGCTCGTTGCCGCATTAACAACCATTTTCAGCAAACGAATAAAACAACTACCGCTGACGATTGGTCTCGTTTTCGTTGGTATGGCGGTCTCCTACGCAGCTGATAATGTGCCCGGATTCGGCTCTCTCGCCACATTTGCGCTTTCGCCAGACCTTGTTCTGTTTGTTTTTATTCCAACCCTGATATTTGAGTCCGCCTTCAATTTGAATGCGCGCCACGTCATGCGCAATATTGTGCCTATTTTGACTCTGGCGGTGCCCGGCTTGCTGATTTCGACGGCCATTATTGGCTTCATTATGGCTATTTTTTCGCCCTTCGACTTGATGGTGGCGTTACTTCTGGGGGCGATATTAAGTGCCACAGACCCTGTCGCCGTGATTTCCATTTTTAAGCAGCTTGGAGTACCTGAGCGATTAACTGTCTTGGTGGAAGGTGAAAGCTTATTCAATGATGCGACATCATTGGTACTTGCGACTTTATTGATCGGTATTCTGACGGCTGGTAGCTTTTCGGGTGACGTGGTTTTTTCAGGCGTAGGGGAGTTTTTCATCGTGTTTATCGGTGGTGCGCTAGTGGGATGGCTACTAGCGCTGGCAGTCGGGCAGGTACTCGGTGCAGTTGAGTCTGATGCGGCAATTGAAATCACCTTGTCGACAATTTTGGCCTATTTTTCTTTTATCATCGCAGAACATGTGTTCCACGTCAGTGGCATTATGGCAGTAGTGGCTGCTGGGATCATGATGGGCTCCTGGGGCAAGACGAAGATATCGCCTTCAACTGAAGAGTTTATGGAGCATTTCTGGGAGTATCTGGCGTATCTCGCGAACGTACTGATCTTTTTAATGGTCGGTATGCAGGTAGATCTGGCGGCGCTCTGGGCCTCGATCGATCTGATCGCCTTAGTTTTCGTCGCCATGCTCATTTCTCGTGGAGTGGTTGTATTTGGCGTAACGCCACTGCTTGGCAAGCTTCCAGGTGCCGAAGCGATAGGAATGCCTTACAGAATGGTCATGTATTGGGGCGGCTTGAGAGGCGCGATCGCGCTGGCCATTGTTTTGGCAATGCCCGCTTTTGAGTATAAGGATACCTTAGTCGCTGTTGTCATGGGCGCGGTGATCTTTACATTGGTGATTCAGGGGTTGTCGATTGAAACCTTGGTCAAAAAATTGAAGCTCGATCATCTCAGTATCGCTGATCAATTAGCAAAGCTTGAGGGCGATCGAGAGGCTCGTGTAGAGGGTTTGGAGCGGATGGCACGACTGGCCAATAGTGGAATGTTTTCACAGCGTATTGCTGGCAATATCAAGGAAAAAGGTGAGCGTGAGATCAGTGATTTGGCGGAAAATATCGTCGAGGTTTTAGGCGGTATGGATGCCGATGAAATGTTGAGAATTTTGGCTTTACGCTGTCAGGTGAGAGAAAAAGCAAGATATCGAGAATTGTTCGCACAGGGTCTGGTGAATGAATGGGCTTATCGTGAATTGGATTACACCGTTGACGTGCAAATGGATAGCGTTCGACATAGCAACGGATTGCCCAGTGCGACGATGGAAGTGTCAATAGGCAAACGATTTAGTTTGCTTTTGATGGCGGCTATTGGTGGGTTACCCGGTCTGCGAGGATGGTTGGAAGAGCAGCGTAGCCATTGGATCGTTCGAGACTATGGGGTTGCTTGGGGCCGCTACCGTGGCTGTCAAACTGTTCTGTCGAGATTGAGTGAGTTGGCAGGTTCTGAAATTGATGCCAACAGTGTTGAGCGCTTGAAATCAGTCTACGAAGATATCGGGCAGCAAGCCAAAGCGCAAATTGATGAGGTCAGTGAACTCTATCCAGAGTTTGTCGAGACGATGCAAGAACAGCTAGGTCAGCGCCTCATGCTGATTGCGGAGCATGATGCTGTTGAGCACAGGAAAGAGCAGGGGGTCATTCAATCGGGTATCGCCAGTGCGATCCTGAAAGACCAGTCCGAGCGTCTGCGAACGCTAGCGAAGGATAATATGTCTGCTTGCTTTGAGATTGAGGTCGATGAGCTACTGGCCAAGGTGCCGCTGTTTGCGGCGGTAGACCCCGCGCAGTATGGCATCATTGCGGCACACTTGCGTTCCAGAACTGTACCTAGAGGCACGGATATCATTCGCCAGGGTCAGATGAGTGATTCAATGTTCCTAATTGCCCGAGGTATTGCCAATGTCACCAGGCTCGAGGACGGCGAGACTCAGACCATCGCGACGTTGTATGCCGGAGACTTTTTTGGCGAATCGGCTTTGCTTCATGATACTCCGCGGAATGCGACGGCCACTGCAGCAACCCCGTGTTCAATGTACGAGCTGAAGCGCTCTGAGCTCGATAAAATATGCGTGGACTATCCTTACATTCGGGCAGGTATCGAAGAGATCGACCAGCAGAGGCTTCAGGAAAACGCAAACAAGACTTCTTAGGTGGGTTGTTAGTGACGGATTTTTGGATTTCTGTGCGATGCGAGCCGGCTTCGAGAATTAGGCCGCGCCAGTAGGTAAGGCACACAGCAGGATGGCATTAATCAGGATGGTAGGCAGTAAGATCGTTTCAAGTATTAATCACCAGTGTGATGACCTCGTGCGGGGCCACTAATGCATGCTTATTTAGATCATGCTGGGGTTCTTGCTTTTGCTCATCGAGGTGATCACGAGTCTGGCCCTGAGAATACATTGCCGGCGTTTGCTGGTGCGGTGGCCCTTGGGTTTAATTATCTGGAGACCGACGCTCACTGTACCGCTGATGGTGTGTTGTTGGCTTTTCACGATGATCGCCTGGATCGCGTGACTGACCATGTCGGCATCATAGCCCAAATGCCATTTGCCCGAGTCAGTCAAGCTCGCGTCGCAGCCCAAGAACCGATTCCACTGTTGGAAGATCTGCTTAATGGGTTTCCCGATACGCGCTTTAATATTGATCTAAAGGCTGACAACACCGTTGCACCGTTCATTAAGCTGTTAAAAAGAAACAAATGCCTAGACCGAATCTGTGTGGGGTCTTTTAACGATCGACGGGTTGCTGCAATCCGCCGCGAGTTCCCCGAGGTTTGCACGTCAATGGGTCCAAAGGAGGTTGTCAAGGCGCGTCTGGCCAGTTACCACATGCCGTTTGCGCGATTAAGCGCGCCGTGCGCCCAGGTACCTGTCCGCTGGGATAGAATGCCGGTGGCAGACAAGCGTTTTATCAGAGCGATGCAAGCGCGTGGGATACAAACTCATGTCTGGACGATTAATGATTCAATGGTGATGCACCAATTGTTAGATCTTGGCGTCGAAGGTATTATGACGGACTTCCCTGCGCGATTAAAAGCGGTGTTGTTGGAAAGAAATTCTTGGGTTCATTAGGGGGAAGTAACAAGTCTGCTTGTTGCGACGCAACCTGACGAGCCTTCACTGTAAGGGTAGTTGTAGAGGTAGAGAACGATATGGATTGGATTTGGGGACGTTATACCGCATTACTCTTGTCAGGTCTGCTGACCATTGGGTTGATTCCGGTTGTGCTATGGATACCACTGCTCGCGCCGGTTTTGCTGCTGACGCTGGGGCTGACGATGGTTGGTGTGTACGACATGTTTCAAAAGAGTAGTAACCTGCGCGCGAACTTTCCTCTTCTCGGGAACTTGCGTTACTTCTTTGAAAGTGTGCGACCTGAATTACGCCAATACTTTTGGGAAAACGATAACGATGAACTGCCCTACTCGAGAAATCAGCGCTCAATGGTGTACCAGCGGGCCAAATCGGTTCTAGCTGCGCGGCCTCTGGGTTCAATCGAAAATATGTATGAGGAAGACTTTTCCTGGCTTAACCACTCCATCTCGCCAGTGCATGTAGAGGCTAGTGATTTTCGGACTACCGTTGGTGAAGGCAAATCAGCATACCAAATGTCACTATTGAATATCTCCGGAACCTCCTTTGGATCCATGTCACCCAGAGCAATTGAAGCTTTGAATACAGGCGCAGGCTTAGGTGATTTTGCTCACAATACCGGTGAGGGATCTTTGTCTAAATACCATCAGATGGGCGGTGGTGATCTGATTTGGCAGATTTCAACGGGATATTTTGGTTGTCGTACGCCCGAAGGACGACTTGATCGGGCAGTATTTGCGGAGAAATCCCAACTTGAGCAGGTCAAGATGATCGAAATCAAGCTAAGTCAGGGTGCCAAGCCGGGTCATGGCGGCATGTTGCTCGGCAAGAAGGTTACCCCAGAAATCGCTGAGACGCGTGGCATTGCCGTAGGCCAAGATTGTATTTCGCCATCGTCACATCCGGAATTTTCGACGCCCAACGAGTTGTTGGATTTTGCTCTGGAGTTACGCACGCTCAGTGGCGGGAAACCCGTCGGTATTAAGCTTTGTATTGGCCACCCATGGGAGTTTATTGCGATCGTCAAAGCCATGGTAGATCGTCAAGAGTTTATTGATTTCGTAACTGTTGATGGCGCTGAAGGTGGAACGGGTGCAGCCCCGGTAGAGTTTACGGACCACCTTGGGTGTCCGCTTCAGGACGCGTTGGTGTTTGTGGATAACACGTTAATCGGCGCCGGCCTGCGGGGTCGTATAAAGATTGGTGCCAGTGGCAAGGTTGTCAGTGCTTACGATATCGTTAAACACTGCGCATTAGGTGCTGATTGGATCAACATGGCTAGACCCTTTATGTTTGCGTTGGGCTGTATTCAAGCCAGAGATTGTGCGTCGGGTAAATGTCCAACAGGCATCGCCACCATGGACCCGACGCTGTATCGGGTTTTGGACGTGCAGAAGAAAGCGGGCATGGTACGTAATTTTCACCACAACACATTACTGGCATTCGGAGAAATGATAGGCGCTGCTGGCGTTACTCATCCTGAGCTGCTCAATCGACGACATATCGTTCGGCGCCTGTCGGCCAGCGAGATTCGGCTTGCCGACCAAATTTATCCTAGCGTTGCTCCCGGTGCTCTGCTGCGCGGTGAAGAGGTGGCCGACCCGCGCCTGGATGTCTATTGGAACCGAGTCAACGGTTCTAGTTTCCACGTACAACAGCCGCTATAGGCCGTTATCGTCTGGCGAGTGAGTCCCTGGGAAGTGGTGAAGTCATCTTGACTGCCACCTCCCCTGGGATCGAGCTTGGCTCAAATCACGATAGCGCATAGAATAGGCGGCCGA
>DNHK01000002.1 GCA_003485905.1 Gammaproteobacteria bacterium
GGCTTGTTTGCGCTTGTCGCAGCGGGCGAGGCAGTATTTTCTTTGCCATTTCATATTGTGCGCTTCTTTCGGCCAACGGTATTGGACGTCTTTCAGTTGAGCAATACTCAAATTGGTCAGGTTCAGGCCACCTACGGAGTTATCGCAATGATTTCGTATTTTTTTGGTGGGCCTCTAGCAGACCGCTATGAGGCTAAAAACTTGATGGTTTTGGCGTTACTTTCTACCGCTCTGGGTGGCTTTTATTTCTCACAAATTCCCGATCAACGAGGATTATATTACTTGTAAGGCTTTTGGGGATGTTCAAGCATATTACTTTTTTGGGGAGCGTTAATTAAGGCAACACGTGAATGGGGTGGTGCATATCAACAGGGTCGAGCGTTTGGGTTTTTAGAGGCCGGTAGAGGGGCATTTGCAGCCATATTAGTATCGGCAGCAATCGCAATATTGAGTTTTTCCGTACCCAACGAGCTTGATCAGCTTGGTGACGCCGAGAGAAGAACTGCGCTGCAACAAATAACTTACTTGTACATAGCAGCGACAATAATCGCCGCCATATTGGTAGCGCTTTTTATTCCTTATTCGCGCATAAACGCCGCTACAAACGTACCGACGTTCCAAGTCTGGAGGAATATAGGTAGCGTCATTAAAAACCCATTGATCTGGCCACAAATGCTAATCGTGTTGAGCGCCTATGTAGCTTACAAGGGGGTCGATAATTACGTTCTGTACGCTGTGCAAGGCTATGGGCTGGATGAAATCGAGGGTGCAAAAGTAGGTGCCCTGAGTAGCTGGGTTCGCCCTATCGCTGCGATTTTGGCCGGGATTCTGGCTGATCGCTATCGAGCATCGAGAGTAATCTCTATTTGTTTTTTGATGTTGCTGGCAGGCTATAGTGTATTCATGCTGTTGACCCCAGAGCCAAGCTTGTATTGGGTGCTTAGCTCAAATGTGGTGGTCACCAGCTTTGCAGTTTACGCGTTACATGCGATCTACTTTGCCCTACTGGAAGAATCCAAAGTACCATTGAATGTTACTGGTACAGCTATTGGCGCGATTTCAGTCATCGGGTTTACTCCAGACGTGTTTGTAGGGCCGGGTATGGGTTGGATGTTAGACAACCACACAGCAATAACCGGGCATCAAATGGTTTTTGCTGCGTTAGCTATGTTTGCTGCTATTGGTGTTTTGTCTAGCATCACCTTTATACGGCAGCTACGAGTGTATGCTCTAAATCGCGAATAAAAATGCTGGTTTCCTAAGCGGCTGCTTTTTTCGGCACCAAATACCAAAGTACAATTGCCACTAGGAATAGAGCCGGAATGTCTCCGATTAAATTGGCTTTTTCGGTTTCATCGACAAGCGCTTGAACTAGCATTATTGCTCCGTGAACAAGACTTGACCAAACGGTAAACCAGATTAGACTCACGTTCGCCAATGGGTCCTTTGCAGCACGGATTAAAAACACACCCAAGGTAGCGTAAATACCCATAATCATTTGCTCATACTCAGGTTGCGAAGGAGTCCAACCCCAGCCCTCAGGCCAAAGCCACATCATAAAAGGGATTCCAACGATAAAAATCACACCAAACAGGAATAAAGCAATTTTTAGATTTTTAAGTTCGTCTTGTTGCATTTCAGACCTCCCATGGTTACTTCTGTGAGTTGAACTGGAACATCCTACTTAGACACATTCCAATTTTCAAATCAGATGTCGTTCATCCTCCTTCATAATCGCCATCCAATTGGAGGCTTTAGTGGGTGTGTATCGTTTTAAACTTAAGTTTAGAGGTGGGCAATTTTTTATCTACCCTATACGTAAGCCTATATTTCGTTCTATTATGAATGTTGATGGAACAATAATTTTAAGTTTAGGATGTTGAATCAAGGTTGAATATTATGGGGATAAAAAATGCGTAAAATAAAAAGTTTAGGTGCGCTGCTTATATTAAGTGGTGTCTTAGGTCTTGCGGCGTGTTCTGAGTCAGGAACAGGTGCTGGTGAGTCGATGTCGAGTGGAGCTGATGCTATTGTTCCTGAAGTCAGCGCACCAGAACCTGCCGCAACAGTAGTTTCCGATAGCTCTTTGGAGCGCTTGAAAGAACGCTCTGAACCAAGAGTGGCCCCAGGAGCAACTGCCCCAAATTTCGTGGTTGACCCTACTTGGCCCCAACATATGCCGAATAATTGGCTGATTGGTCAGGTTGGCGGTTTATCTGTGGATTCCCACGACAATATTTGGGTTTATCATCGTGGAAGATCATTAGATGAGAGTTCTGTGCGGGGTCTTGGCGTAGCAGGCACTGATGCCGACGGGAATCCAATTGACGCTATGGGCAATTCAAGAGTTGTGGCAGATCAGATTGCAGGTTGTTGTTCGGTCGCGCCGTCAGTGTTGAAATTCGATCCAGAAGGCAACTTACTAGATTCCTGGGGTGGCCCGCAGGATCCAGGCTTTTTGGAGAATAATTGTCGCGAAGAAGACGGTTGTTTTTGGCCAGGTCGAGAGCACGGCATTTTCGTAGACCATAACGACTTTGTATATATATCGGGTAATGGCACAAACTTTACGGGGCAGTTCCCTTGGGCGGCGACCTTTGGTGATGATTCGCATATTTTAAAGTTTACTGCTGATGGCGAATTTATTTATCAAATTGGACATGCCGGACGCGAGGCTCCAGACAGCGAAGATACAAATAGCGGGCCGAATGGTACGCCGCAACCTTATTTAGTTGCAGATATGATGGTAGACCCCGAAACTAATCGTATGTACATCGCTGATGGGTACGGTAATAAGCGCGTATTAATTGTTGATGCAGAAAATGGGCAATACATTGCACATTTTGGTGCGTACGGGCAAAACCCGGTAGATGATCCAGAGGGCACAGATATTGACCCTTATAATGCTGGGCCGTGGGCGGGGGATTACCAAGCCGGAAATCTGAAACCAATGTTTTATCGTAGTCCTTTGCATTGTGCCGTGCTTAGTAAAGATGGGCTGTTGTATGCCTGCGATCGCAGCAATAACCGAATTCAGGTGTTTGATGTGAGTGAGGTTGGTCAGGGTGAGTGTGCTAACCCTGATGCAGAGCCTGGCGTCTGTGGCTTTGTAAGGGATGTGCCGATAGCTCCGTATAGTGCGAGTGGTACTGCACTGGCAGCGGCATTTTCTACCGATCCGGAACAGAGCTGCATGTATGTGGCGGATTTGGCGAATGGAACTTTTTACATTGTAAGCCGTGAAAACTATACCGAACTTGATCGAATTGGTAGACGTGGCCGACAGGTCGGGGAGTTCAACTGGATTCATATACTGGCAACTGATTCGGAAGGTAATGTTTATACTGGTGAGGTTGATAACGGCCCTCGAATTCAAAAGTTTACTCGCTATGGGTCAACTTCATGCAGTGGCGTCGGTTATGAAGACATTGGTTCTTATGATCGTAATCGATAATTGATTCGGCATCGAAACCTATAAACTAGTTGAGGAACGGAGGGTCATGCGAAAGCTTGCTGCACTTTTAATACTAAGTTTTACCGCGTTGCATAACGGGGTAGTGATAGCTGAAGAAGTTGATCTGTCAGCGGCGGCTTCGCTTACAACACACAATGCGGTAGTTAGCCACGTGGAATTTAAGGGTAAGGCTGGGCTTAGAGTTGAGATGTCTGAAGCAGCGAGATTGGAGATTGAGGCCGGTGGCAATGTCGGTGGGCCTGGAGAGACTAACCGTGTTGATCATCTCGTTATCGTCGACCGGAACTTTCACAATGGAACGATTGAATTAGAGGTGGCTGGTGAACCCGCACCAGATGCATTCGGCGGTGCACGTGGATTCGTTGGCGTCGCATTTCGGCTACAACCAGATTTGAAGACCTACGATGCATTTTATATCAGGCCTACTAACGGCCGAGCCGAAGATCAGGAACGAAGAAATCATTCCGCTCAGTACATTTCTCACCCCGACTACCCTTGGTATCGTTTGCGCAGTGAATCGCCAAGTAAATACGAATCCTATGTAGATTTGGAGCCAGCAACTTGGACGAAAGTAAAGATTGTAGTTGATGGCGAAACAGCCCGGCTTTTTGTTCACGATAGCGAGCAACCAACAATAATGGTTAATGATCTTATGTCAGGTGCAAATCGTACTGGTGCTGTCGCACTTTGGCTCGAAGGTTCAACCGTTGCACATTATAGAGATTTGAAAATCACCAAGCAGAATTAGTACGAGAAAGCGTTGATGAAAGATCCTAAAGCGATAGGCGATAGAAAAGTTCGAGGTGAGTCTACTTACGTAAACTTTGTCTGGCGAAATATTGGATTGCTCTTTAGTGCCTTATTTGTGCTGCCAGTTTTCTTGATAGGTCCAGAAGCTATTGCCCAGACCAGCACTACTAACCCTTATCGGGTGCAAATGGGGTGGGGGAACCTTCCTGAAGGTCGAACTTTTGGTGTGATAAGTGGTGTTTTTCCTGACCCCGACGGTGAGCATCTTTGGTTTCTGGATCGGTGCGGCGATAACCAATGTGCTGGTAATACAATTGATCCCATTTTGAAATTCGATCTGCAAGGCAATCTGGTAGATAGTTTCGGTGGAGGTATGTTTGCTTTCCCGCATGGTTTTGCCCTAGATCACGAGGGGTATATTTGGGTTACTGAAGGCGGCTCTCACGGTGATAGTCGCGCCACGCTGGGTGAGCAGCTAGGTTTTGGGCATCAGGTGCTGAAACTTAATATGCAAGGCGAAGTTCTAATGAGGCTTGGTGAGGCAGGGGTATGGGGTGATGACCAGTCTCATTTTAATGGTCCTTCCGGAGTTGCAACTGCTGCTAACGGAGATATTTGGGTAACGGACGGACATCGCGGTGGGAATAATCGTTTAATGAAGTTCTCTGCGGATGGAACTTTTTTGATGTCGATAGGGGGTGGCGTAGGTTCTGAGAGTAAAGAGGCCGCCAGTTTTAGTGATCCCCACGATGTAAAAATAGATGCTAACGGCCGCGTGTTAGTTGCCGACCGAGGTAATAGCCGGATTCAGGTGTTCAATAGCGAAGGTGAGCTGCAACAGATATGGACCCATTACGGTAAGCCTAGCGGATTGTTTGTCGACCGCAACAACGTGCTCTATGTCGGCGATGGGCTGTCAGGGGCCTTTCGAACAAGCGAACCGGATAAATGGCGAAGTAATTTAGGTTGGGAAAGAGGTATTCGAATTGGTAGCCTGGATACAGAACAGGCATGGGTTACGCATTTTATTCCGCAGATTGAAGAAAGCGCGGGTGCCTACATTGAGTTTCTCGGTGTCGATTTCAATGGTCATATATATTCCGGAGAAGTCGGTCGCAAACGTATGATCAAGTTTGTGCCTTTTAGGCCGCCGGAAGCGTTTCAATAGGCTTCCAAACGGCCAGACAAGGACAAGAAGTGGGTCACTTGTAGACTATTTCGGAATGGTTACCAAACCAACAGTGTTTGTGCTGCTTTGGTGGATAACGAGGTTGCCGTCTGGGGATTTCGTCATATTTCGAATAATCCCAACGCCTGAAGGGATTGCCCAGCTCTGAAACTCCTCGGTTTGCGGATCGAAGCGTACCAGAGCATCTGGTCGTTGGTCAGATTCGTTGTACCAAATAATGTCATCAATTACTTCTATCGCATACGGGTGCGATTTGGCGCCGCTAGGTGATGGCCATTCTTTTATTTCACCTGAATTTGGATCGAGTCTTCCTATAAACCCGCGCCCTGAATCCGCGTACCAAATGTTGTCTTGGCTATCGATGGCCAGACGGCGTATGTAATAACCTCCTGGGTGTGACTCGGGGTCAGGATTCGGCGTCTCGTACTCGGTAAATTCCCAAGTGGCAGGATCAAGACTCGCTACGGCGTTGCTACCACGATAAGCGATCCATATGGTGCCTTTGGAGTCTTCCTTTATCCCATAGGGACGTGCACGTTCTCTCGGCATTTTGGTCAAACGGATATCGCCTGTACCCGGAACTAATCGACCAAGCATATTGCTGTTCTGAATAGTGAACCAGACATCACCATTTTCAGCGACAATTGGTGTGTGCGGGTCTTTAGCTTCAGGGTCCGGTAACGGGTATACAGTGATTTCACCAGTTTCTGGATTTAACCTACCCATCGTTCCATTGCTGTTACCGGTATACCAGATGTTCCCCGCCTTATCATTAATAATACTGTGTGGCCTAGCGGTTGGGTCGAGCTTGAATTCCGTCATTTCGCCGGTTTGGGGGTTAAGTCGGCCAATTAGACTGCCAAACATCCCCGTCCACCAGATCATACCGTCAGCCGTCATCACTGGGTCACGGGAACGTTGTCCTAGCGTCGGCACGTGCCATTCCTGGATGGAGATCTCAAAGTCACCATCAATAAGCGTTGGTTGAAGTCGGTTGCTATGTGGAAAATTAGCGGCTAAATACTGAAGGATGTCACCGGATAAAGGCTCGGGTAGATCAATCATTTTCGATATTAAATATCGCCACTGTGCATGGGTATAGCCTGCAGACAATGGAATCAATTCAATCTCATGGCATGCCACGCATGTAGCGCTAACCAGTTCTTTCCCGGGCCCGTCAGGTAGCTCTTGTGCTTGAGTAAGGCCAATCGAGCTCGAACCAAATAACAGTGCAGAAATAGCTAGAATTAACTTACGAATATGGTGGTACATGATTTTCTCCCAAAAGAATTCCGGCCTGATGCCGGTATTGCGTAATCTTAGCCCGACGGGGTGTTCTTGATCAATATAGCTTCTCTACTAGCATGTTATTTCACGCGTTCGGTACTGGTAATGATATTGGACCTCGCAATATAAATCGATACACTATTTGCTGTGTGGAAAAGCTGATGTTAGAAATAACATTGATCCGGCGGATATCGTTTCCGAAGTTCAACTAGATTCTTGGGCGCTAACCACTTTGCTAAGTGGTCAGGAAATTGTTTTTGATCCTTGGGCTGAGCCGCGTTGGGGAGAATCAGTTTCGTCAACCAATAAGTGGGCGGCTACCGAAGATGATGCTGAACATAATCAGGCTGGTATTTTTAGATTCTGGAGTGCTTCGCTTACCGATCCTGATGCTTTTCCTTTTCCTGAAATTTTTAATCCAACACTAACTGTTTGTTATCCGATGGAGATCTCGCAGCAGGGTATCGATATTCATATTCTCCTCGAAGAGTATGCAGCGCTCCGCGTAGTACATATGGATTCAAATGTGGCCGTTGAAGAACAGCCTTTATCACATTTGGGATACTCGATTGGGCGCTGGGACGTTGATACGTTGGTGGTGGAAACAAGTCGCGGTGACTTTCCGCATTTCAATACAATCGGCATTCCGCAGGGCCCTGGCGCTACATTCGTGGAGCAGTTTATTCCAAGTGAAGATGGTAAGACCCTAAGCTATAAATTAACTGTCACGGACCCGACGGCTTTTACTGAACCAGTTGAACTAACTAAACGTCGGTTAGCATTGCCAGATGCCAAAGTAGAGCCGTATGACTGTGCGATCTAGCTCTGCCCGAATAAACTTCGTTACATTTATTGAGCGCTGGGGAGTGTAAGCTAGCTTGAGGGTCAACTTAATGGTTGGCGTAGGCTTTTTACAATAGCGGTTAGCGAACGTCGTTTAAAGCTAATGCTTATTTTCAACGCTGGGGGGAGAACAAAATGTTGAACTTAAAAAGACGTGCCAGCTTGGCTATTTTAGGCTGGATGTTCGGAGTTTTAGCGCCAGCAAGTGTGCTTGCGCATCATGGGTCGGTGGTTAATCCAGAACTGTATCTGGCGGAAAACTTGGTTGAACTTGAAGGTGAGGTGACGGCCGTGTTTTGGCGTAACCCGCATCCTCGATTTAAGTTGAGCGTTATTAACGAGCTAGAGGAAGAAACCATTTGGGAGCTGGAAACGAACGGCAGCATAAATGGTTATCGGCGAATGGGAATAGGTGCTAACGACGTGGTTCAGGTTGGGGATCAGATAAAAGTCGCCGGGTTTATATCAAAAATAGATACTGACTCCCTAGGGATAATTCATATATTGCTCACTAATGGACAAGAATTCGTTAATGGTAGGAATCGTGAGCTACGCTGGTCAACTCAGCGAATGGCGGGTGAGTTTCAAAATCTTGATGAGTCTACCGTCGAGAAGGCCAAACAGTCAGCAGATGGGGTATTTCGTGTTTGGGCTAATGTGCTGGAACCTGGAATAAAACCTGCGGATTACGAACCTTTATTCACAGATGCAGGCCGTGAATTAGCTCAGGCGTATGACCCGCTTAAAGATAATTTTGAACTCGATTGTACACAAGGAATGCCAGAAACAATGTTTGATCGCGGCTCTCCAATGGAGATAGTCAATGAGGGTGAGCGTATTCTAATTCGCCTTCAAGAGTACGACATAGAGCGAGTAATCTATATGACAGAGCAAGGCACTCAATTGGACAGAATACATACTCCGCTTGGTTATTCTCAGGGGCACTGGGAGGGCGACACGCTGGTAGTTAACACTACCGACGTGAGTTGGGCTTACTACGATGAGGTGGGTATCCCACAGTCTGAGCAGGTAAGTTTTATCGAACGGTTTTCCGCCTCGGATGATGGAAACATGTTGAACTACCAGATCATCATAAACGATCCAGTTGTATTTTCTAAACCATTTGTGCGTAATTCTTCTAGAAAGTGGGAGCCAGGCCGTCAGGTAGAATTATTTAATTGCACACCTCAGTGGGAGGGTGTGGAAGGTTAGGCGATTAAAATCAAAACATAAAAATGTCTGCGAGTATCGGCGTAAAATGTTTTTTTGTTTTGAATTGAAATATTGGATTGCTAATAATTGAATACCCGAGTTTTTAGAGGAGAGAACCCGAGCTTTTTTGCTTATCACAATGGAAAGCTGCAGCCTAAAGCATATCCGTCAGGGAGGATATCGACCACATCGAATCTGGAAAGAGCTATTCATTATGCAAAACAGGGGGAAGATTATGAATACGGCTATATCTATATCATTGACCTCAAGCTGTGTGCACAGCATCACGTAGTCGTAGAAAAACAATCGTCTGTTCGAAATGAGTTGGATGCAGAAGTGACATTGCAACCTGCGAACGGTTTGGAATTACCACTAGAAGTTATTGTGGAGATACGGCGTACACCGAGTTTGTTAGTAGAGTATAACTTTTGCGGTTATTACAACGAGGAAGCGCATACTTAAAGTATGCTCATTAATATCTACTAGCCCGCGAAAGGCTAATTAGATAGCATCTATGTGTTGAAGTTCACTACGGATTTTGCACCGCATTTGCAGCGCGTGTTCGCTATAAAATAAAATGATCGATCTATATCACCGGCTTATTCTCAGGAACCCAGCGATAGCGCTTATTGTTATCTTATGCCTGGTGTTGGGGGTTGGGTACTATGCCAAGAATTTTCGTTTGGATGCCTCGTCGGATTCGCTGCTATTGGAGAACGACCCGACACTGAGCGATTATCGCGAAACTCGAGAATCGTACGGAAGTGATGAGTTTCTGGTGGTCACCTATACGCCTGAAGATGAATTGTTTAGTGAGGCGTCACTAAACAACCTTATCGCGATGAAGGCTGAATTTGTGGAGCTGGAACGCGTGGGTTCGGTGCTTTCTTTATTGGACGTGCCGCTTATAGATAGCCCTCGCGTTACTCTTAGCGATCTTCAAGAAGGGATTAATACAATCGAAGCAGGTGCGTCGCCGGATCTCGCACGTATTGAACTGGTAGATAGTGTGCTCTATCGAGATTTGTTAGTGAATGCTTCAGGCACGACTACAGCGCTGCAATTAAATCTTGTTCCGAATACTCAATTGCTTGATCTGCAGTTTCGTCGTGACCAATTACGCGCAATGCGCGGCACTGGCATGTCGGGTGAGCAACGGGCTGAGTTGGATCAGGTGACCTATGATTATAACCGTGCGGCCGAGGCCTCACAGACTAGCCAGGCGGAATTAATTGCCGAAGTTCGCGAAATCATGGAACCTTATCGTGGCGCAGCTGAGTTATTTTTAGGTGGGGTACCGATGGTTGCATCGGACTCGATCGATTATATCCGTGGCGACTTATATACCTTTGGTGTTGGCGTATGTTTGCTGATTATAGTGTTGCTCTCGATTGCTTTTCGTAAGACTCGATGGACGGCTTTACCTGTAGTGACGTGTTTTGCAGCAGGCACCATTATGCTGGGCGTTTTGGGATTATTGGATTGGCCGGTGACAGTGGTTTCGTCAAATTTTATTTCCTTGATGTTAATTATTACGCTTTCATTGTGTGTGCATTTGATTGTGCATTACCGCGAGCTTCATCGAATACAGCCGGATGCTGATCAGTTTACATTGGTGGCTCACACCATGGAGCAGAAGTTCTATCCAAGTTTATACACGGCGCTTACCACTATAGTTGGTTTTGCGTCGTTAGCCGCTAGTGGCATACGGCCAGTGATCGATTTTGGTTGGATGGTATCTATGGGCGTGATGGCCGCTTTTGTTCTGGCATTTACCTTATTTCCTGCACTACTTATGTTGGTCTCGCCGGGTAAGCCATCGGTTGCTTCAGGCCACAATATACCGGGAAAGATTATAGGCCTGGCCGAGACCATTACTCGCAAAATGGCGAAACCTGCGAGTATTGTTGTGGCGATACTTTTTGTTGGCGCGCTATGGGGTATGTCGAAGCTTTCTGTTGATAATCGCTTTATTGATTATTTCAAGTCGTCATCAGAGATTTATCAGGGCATGGAGCTGCTGGACAGGGAGCTAGGTGGAACTATTCCGTTGGATGTTGTGGTAACTGCGCCACCGTTTGAAGAAATTTCGGATGCAGCGGGTGATGACTTTTTTGATGATCCAGATAGTGATTTTTATGACGACTTCGATGACGACTTCGATGACGATTTTGATGATGAGTATGGCGAAGACGAAGCTGGCATTACTGCAACCAGCTACTGGTTTAATACGTTTCAACTGCGGCAGGCTGAGGCAATCCAGCAGTATTTAGAAAGCGTGCCTGAAACGGGCAAGGTACTTTCTATTGATACCACAATGAAATTGCTCGAACTGACAGCACCTAATGTGGCTAACGATGACTTCCTGTTGTCGGTGGTATACAAAAGTCTGCCGCCAATAATAAAAGAGGCTTTGGTTGACCCTTACATGAGCGAGGATGGAAACGAGTTACGTTTCTCGATTCGTATGTATGAGTCGAACCAAACCCGGCCACGGAATGATGTGTTAACCGAAATACAAAATTCTTTGGTCAACGATCTTGAGCTGGGGGCTGATCAAGTCAAGATGACGGGTTTGGCTGTGTTATATAACAATATGCTGGTAAGTTTCTTTCGCTCGCAAATACTGACTCTGGGCTTTGTGTTTTTAGCTATTGTAGTCATGTTTTTGCTGCTATTTCGGAATTTAACAGTTTCTTTGGTTGCCATCGTTCCAAATATTACGGCTGCGTTTATGGTGCTTGGAATTATGGGATTTTTGCGCATTCCTCTAGATTTAATGACCATTACCATAGCGGCAATTTGCATAGGGATTGCTGTGGACGACACTATTCATTACTTGTATCGCTACCGTGAGGAGTATCGTGCCTGTGGTGAACACGACCAGGCGGTGACCATAGCGCACGATACGGTCGGGCGTGCGATGTTTTATACGTCTGTATTGGTTACCCTGGGGTTCTCGATATTGTCGTTATCAAATTTTGTACCGACAGTTTATTTTGGATTGCTAACGGGATTTGCAATGCTGGTCGCTTTGGTTCTGAACATTACTTTGCTACCAATATTATTGGGTGCATTTAAACCGTTTAAGAAAACTGTTTAGTGGCTACTTTAGCAAGTAGAATGTGTGGCCAGCTCAATTTATAGCGGTTAAAAAAAGCCCCGTTGGAATATTCCAACGGGGCTTTTCACTATTTAGAATAGCTGATTGCTTGGACTTACTTGGCAGCGTTACGTACCTTTACTTCTGCAATCACTTCTTCTGCCACGTTTCGCGGGCAAGCGCTGTAGTGATCAAACTCCATGGTGAACTGGCCACGCCCGGAAGTCATCGTACGCAAATCGCCAATGTAGCCAAACATTTCAGATAACGGAACTTCGCCATTAATCCGAACGCCGGTTGTTGTTGCGTCTTGCGACTTGATCATGCCACGGCGGCGATTTAAATCACCAATGACGTCACCAACGTGATCTTCCGGTGTGAATACGTCAACCTTCATAATTGGCTCCATCAGTTGCGGGCCAGCCTTGGGGATGGTTTGACGATAGGCCGCTTTAGCAGCAATTTCAAAGGCGACTGCTGAGGAGTCAACCGCATGGAACGCACCGTCCATGAGCGTGACTTTGACATCAACGCATGGAAAACCCGCGAGTACTCCGACGTCCATCGAATTGCGGAAGCCTTTGTCGATGGCAGGCCAGAATTCGCGAGGTACGTTACCGCCCGTCACTTTAGACTCGAACTCGTAACCGGTGCCGGTTTCAGCAGGCTCCAGTACGTATTCAATCTTGCCGAACTGACCCGAACCACCAGATTGCTTTTTATGCGTGTAACTATCTTCAATCTGTTTGGTAATCGCTTCCCGGTATGCAACTTGTGGTTTACCACTTTCGACTTCGACACCGTGCGTACGTTTTAGGATGTCAATTTTGATATCCAAATGTAACTCGCCCATACCCTTAAGGATGGTTTCGCCTGAGTCTTCATCGGTTTCTACGCGGAACGATGGATCTTCTGTAATCATTTTACCAAGAGCGATGCCTAGCTTCTCAGAAGCAGCTTTATCTTTAGGCGAGACCGCCATTGAGATAACTGGATCCGGGAATACCATAGGCTCGAGCGTCGCTGGAAATTTTGGATCACATAAAGTGTGTCCAGTTTGAACGTTCTTCATGCCTACTACAGCAACAATGTCACCAGCAGAGGCGCTGTCAAGCTCCTCACGTGAGTCTGCATGCATTTCTACAATTCGGCCGATACGCTCGGTTTTACCTGTAAAGGTGTTGAGCACACTGGTACCTTTAGCAAGTACGCCGGAGTAAATACGCACGAAGGTCAGAGCACCGAAACGGTCATCCATAATTTTGAATGCCAATGCGCGCAGAGGTTTCTTAGCATCAACTACAGCGAATTCTCCAGTCTCGTTGCCTTCTTCATCTACTTCAGGCTGTGGCTTAACTTCAGTCGGGCTTGGCAGATAATCAATAACCGCATTCAAAATTAGCTGAATGCCTTTATTTTTAAAAGCTGAACCGCAATAAGTTGGGAAGAAGTCCAATGCTATCGTTCCTTTGCGAATGCAGGCGTTTAGAGTGTCCAAATCTGGCTCTTCACCGTCCAAGTACTTTTCCATCGCATCGTCGTCCTGATCAAGTGCCATTTCGACCAATGCTTCCCGATATTCTTCGACCTTGTCTACCATATCGGCCGGTACGTCTTCGATTTTGTAATTTAGTGGGTCGCTTGAATCGTCCCATACCCAGGCTTTTCTAGTGAGCAAATCAACCACGCCGGAGAAATCATCTTCGATTCCAATAGGTAAAGTCATGACCATTGGGTTGGCACCCAGTACATTTTTAATTTGATCAACTACACGGTAAAAATCAGCACCCATACGGTCCAATTTGTTTACCAGAATGATTCGAGCAACTTCTGAATCATTTGCATAACGCCAGTTGGTTTCGGATTGTGGCTCTACCCCACCTGATCCACAAAACACACCAACACCGCCGTCTAGTACTTTAAGGGAACGATAAACTTCTACCGTGAAATCCACGTGACCAGGCGTGTCAATAATATTTAGACGATGGTCATTCCAAAAGCAGCTGGTAGCCGCAGACTGAATAGTAATTCCACGCTCGCGTTCTTGATCCATAAAGTCAGTGGTGGCTTCGCCATCATGAACTTCTCCAATTTTATGAATTTTTCCGGTTAAGCTAAGGATGCGTTCGGTAGTTGTTGTTTTACCCGCATCAACGTGTGCAAAGATGCCGATATTTCTATAATTGCTTAGGTCAGTCATGGTTCCAAAACCTGGTTTTTGTGGCCAAATGCAGAGCCAAATATGGCCCGTCTCTTAAAGGGCGCGGATAATAGGCGAAATAAGCACTAAACGCCAGTGAAAATCAGTGCAAAGACAGAGCTTTAATAATTCCTTTAGCCTTTGGTTTTCAGTCGATTCCTTGTGTTTAACTATCCATTTACGGAAGCCTGCACGCGACCGTATTATTTAGACATTCCAGACCATCTGGTCCAAGCGCACCAGCGTCGGCCCGACGAGGGTCTGCGCCACCAAAAAACATCCCGTTATGCGATACGATGTTTTGCACGGCTCCCCACGTTCTAGACACGCTTTGCACGTCGTATCCCATTGCTTCTAGCAGGTGAATTGTGTCTGGGCTGAAGCCGGGTTCCAATTGCAATCGATCAGGTTGCCATTGGTGATGTATGCGCGGTTGTGCGGCAGAATCAGCACTGTTCATTCCAAAATCAATGACATTTACGATCTGTTGCAACACAGCGCTAATGATTCGACTGCCACCTGGGCTTCCGGTTACAAACCACGGCTTGCCATCTTTAAACACAAAAGTTGGTGTCATCGATGACAGTGGACGTTTTTGCGGCTGAATTTCGTTTGCCGTATCTCCCAAAAGCCCAAAGGCATTGGCAACACCGGGCTTTGATGAAAAATCATCCATTTCGTTATTAAGTAGCATGCCGGTGCCAGGAATTGTTATTCCTGAGCCGTAAGAAAAGTTCAGGGTGTAGGTATTTGCAACTGCATTACCTTTGCTGTCCATAATGGAGAAATGTGTAGTGTCCGGGCTTTCGTAGTTATCGGGTTTGCCCGGAAGAATTTCATTGGATGGTGTTGCTTTACCGGCGACTATTTTTCCGGCAATTTCTTTAGCGTATGTTTTATTAAGCAGCCATTCCTGAGGAACTTCATAAAAGTCAGGATCACCTAAATGCACGCTTCGGTCCGCATAAGCGTACTTCATAACCTCCGCCATGCGGTTAATATAGAGTGCGCTGCCGTACCCTGTCGCGTTTAAATCAAAGTTCTCGAGTACGTTTAGCATTTGGATAATGTGAATGCCGCCAGAGCTAGGTGGTGGCATGGAGACGATTTCATGGCCGCGGTAATTACCGTGCACTGGTTCACGTTCAATCGCTTGGTAGTTAGCTAAATCATCAATGGTGATTAGGCCGTCGTGAGCCTGCATATCGGCGACGATCAGTTCAGCGGTTCGGCCGGTATAAAAGCCCTTTGGGCCTTCAGCAGATATACGTTCAAGTGTTTGAGCCAAGTCAGGCTGCTGAAATAAATCCCCAACTTGATAGTTGCTTTCGTTGTCCTTGTAGAATTTTTTTAAGCTTGCCTGATTCTTACCTAACCGCCGTTTCGCTCTAGTCAGGTTGTCCGCAAGATCTGAACTTACTATTATACCGGCTTTGGCTAATTCGATGGCCGGCGCCACAACATCAGTCCATGCCATGGTTCCGTAGTTAATTAGGGCATGGTGCAAGCCCGCTACAGTGCCTGGTACGCCAGCGGCCCTATGAGTAAAACGTGAATCGTCGGGAATGATTTCATCGTTGGCATCGAGATATAAATCTCGGTGTGCGGCTGCTGGGGCCTTTTCACGGTAATCTATTGCAATCGTTTGGTTTTGTTCAGAAAGATACACGAGCATAAAACCGCCGCCACCAATGTTTCCTGCTCTAGGCAGAGCCACGGCGAGGGCAAATCCTGTGGCGACGGCCGCATCTACTGCATTGCCCCCACTAGCTAGTATTTGTGCGCCGACTTTGCTGGCAATCGCGTTCTGCGTCACTACCATTCCTTGAGAGTCGACAACCGGGTGATTGTATACGGCTGAGCGAAGAATGGCGGTTGAGTCAGCTGCAGGCCCTTGCGCGTGCAATGATATAGGAAGCCAGAGTAAGGAGGCTAGTAGAGCGGCAGTGGCTGTGTAAGTCTTTTGAGGTTTAGCAGACATCTGTTTGGTAGGTAGTAATTGCGGTGCGAGGGTTAATTTTGTGGATCACACTGTAGCCTAAGTTTACACTCTCTTTACACTCGCGTTATATACACTTATGCTCAATTTGCCCTATGTTTGATTCAGCCAGCAGGTGTCGCATAATGTGAGTCGAGTTTCTTAACAACGCTGTCGAATGTCAAAAATATTTTTAACTGCTGATAGATTATTGCTGCAATCATTTCGTTTAGCCGAAATGATTTACGACAGTGAATATCGTCCGGACCTTATTTGCGGTGTTTGGCGTGGGGGGGCATCGGTTGCTGTTGCTGTACACGAGTACTTTTCATGGCATGGGGTAGTCGCTGACCATATTCCGATCAGGTGCAGGTCTTATTTCGGGGTCGAACAGCAAAACACGCAGATTAAAGTAGATTCGCTTGAATATTTGTTAGCGCATGTTGATCGCAGTACAAATTTACTACTTGTTGACGATGTGTTTGATACAGGCAGAAGCATTAATGCAATTATTGATACGTTGGAGACCACTAGTGAAATCAATGCCGCTAGAATTCGGGTAGCTTGCCCGTGGTATAAGCCTTTAAAAAATAAAACAGGTCGAACGCCGGATTATTTTGTTTGTGAAACAGATGATTGGATTGTGTTTCCTCATGAATTGGATGGATTAGATTATCAGGAGATTTTGGCTGGGAAACCTGATATCGGTAAAACCTTGAAGTTTCGAGAGAGCGAATAGACGCGACAAAATGTCTCATGTATTGATAGTGAAATTGCATCATCATTAGACTATGAAGCTTAATCTTCTCTATTTATTGGCGATTCGTGGAATTGTTGTTGTTGGGCTATTGCTTGCGATGACGGTTTTACAGAGATATTACGGGTTCAGTATTCCTCTGACCCCAGTCGTTGGCGTGATCAGTGCATTGGCGGTTTTTACCCTGATATCCTGGTGGGTATTGCGAAACAAGCCTTTAAGAGAGCGGATTTTTTTGTGGCAGTTAGTTGCAGATTTATTAGCACTAAGTTTATTGGTTTATTTTACTGGTGGTTCTTCAAATCCGTTCGTATCGTTATTTATTTTGCCGGTGATTTTTGCCGCAGCGAGTTTGCGAGTGGTTTATACAGGGTTGATCACCTGCGTTGCGATTTTAAGTTATACCTTGCTGATGTTCTTTTTCGTACCTTTGGAGCAGTTGCACGAACATCACGATAACGTGCAACTGCATGTCTGGGGTATGTGGTACGGGTTTATAATTAGCGCGCTATTGGTTGGTTTTTTTGTGACACGAATAGCACGTAGTTTGCGACAACGAGAGCACGCCCTTGCTCTTGCAAGAGAAGAGGCGATTCAAGCAAATCAGTTGGCTGCAATGGGTACGTTGGCGGCCGGTACCGCACATGAATTAGGGACTCCATTATCAACCGTAGCAATTCTTTGTAAAGAGTTGGAACACGAATATGCGAATGAAAAGTCACTGCTGAAAGATCTAGGCTTGGTGCGAGAACAAGTAGAGCGTTGCAAATCAATATTGTCTAATTTGGCGGCGGATGCGGGTCAGTTACAGGCGGATTCGGGGCACCCAGTAGGTATCGATGAGTATTTGCGAGGATTGCTGGATGATTGGCAAAACTTGCGAAGTGGTGTGAATCTATCAACCCAGTTTTCTGGAACTTTACCGGCTCCACTGATTGTTGCAGATAAGGCCTTAAGTCAGTCGATTGTAACGGTGCTTAACAATGCCGCCGACGCTTCTGCGACAAAGATTGATGTCGAGTCAATATGGAGTGAAAAGCTACTTACTATTCGGGTCCGAGATGACGGTTCAGGTTTAAGTGCGGGAGCGCGAAGCAGAATAGGTAAGGAGATTTATTCTTCTAAATCAAACGCTGAGTCTGGAGCTGGAATGGGTATCGGGTTGTTTTTAGCTCATGCGACCTTAAAACGGCTTGGTGGTTTAATTGAAATCAGTAATGATCCATCTAGAGGTACCTGGGCGAACATTGAATTACCGTTAGACACACTGTTAGCGGGGGTGGCTTGATGTCATCGTTATTATTAATCGATGACGATGTGGTTTTTAGTCAGGTACTGGCGCGGGCCTTAGAGAATAATGGTTATGAGGTCGTCATTGCAAATGATATAGCACAGGCGCAAGCGGCAGTATCTATATCGATTCCGGAGTTTGCGGTGGTTGATTTAAGAATTGGTGACGAGTCCGGCTTAACAATTATTCCAGAATTATTGGGCGCAAATCGGGCGATGAAAATTGTAGTGTTGACGGGCTACGCAAGTATTCCAACCGCAGTAGAGGCAATTAAACTAGGTGCAACTCACTATTTGACCAAACCGACGGATGCCGATGAGGTGGTCAGTGCATTTGCTCGAGAAAAAGGTGAAGCAAACGTAGGACTGGCGGAGAACCCTTTACCTTTGCAGCGTTTAGAATGGGAGCATATTCAAAAGGTGCTTGCTGACTGCGATGGGAATATTTCGGAGGCTGCGCGGCGATTGAATATGCATCGTCGGTCATTGCAACGAAAACTCCAAAAATGCCCGGTTAAATCGGTCTAGCCCGTTATTGATCGTTTACTTTGGTGTTTTACTGTCCGGGTAAGTTGGATTTGAGTCGGGCAATTTTCTCTGGCGATATTTGTGTGCTTAGATCATTCAGGTTTCGAGACTGATTAAACGGCATTAATAGTGGGGCCCAGTGGAATTGCACTTTTTGATTTGGAGCAACGTCTCC
>DNHK01000132.1 GCA_003485905.1 Gammaproteobacteria bacterium
TATTAACCAGTGAGTGGCGGTGTCATGTAAACATAGTTGGCGAGCCATCATGCCGTCAGCAATAACGATGCTATTGCCACAGCGGCGGTTTCAATTCTTAATATATGTGGTGCGATTGATACTCTCTTAGCCTCAAGACTCACTATCGCCCGAACTTCAGTTTCGCTAAAACCACCTTCCGGACCGACAAAGCATACGACCTTGGTAGTTGATTGTCTCGGGCCATAGTACTCCTGCCACGATTCACCTTTAGGGTCTGCAATTAAAAGCTGCAACCCTTGATTGCTCATTCGAATTGCGTAGTCCACAGCATTTGCGGGTAACCCAATTTCGGGAAACCAAACCCGACCAGATTGCTTACAAGACTCTATTACCAGACGTCGCCATTTCGCTACTAACTTATCGTTCGCACGCGTAGCCGAAAAATCACAATTGAGCGGCACGATGCGACTAACACCCAACTGAGTGAGCATATCCAACAATACTTTTTGGCGATCCCCCTTAGGCACCGCCACGGCGATAGTTAAGTCAAACTCGACAGGTTTCTCTGCGGTAACTTCCTGAACCGTAAACACCGCCAAACTGCGCGAAGATTGCGGTGCAAGCTCCGCAATGGCAATTTGCCCTTCACCATTGAGCAACTCTACAGAATCACCCGCCTTTAGACGCCTTGATTTTATTGCATGTCGAGACTGCTCTGTATCCAACTCAACAGGGTCGCCTACCACAAAATTTTGAGGTGCAAAGAATCTGGACTTAGACATTTTTATTTTGATTTCGATTGAAAGTAGACATCATAACGAATTAGCTTCCCAGTAAATTGCTCGTCTGGCTCACGCCACAATGGGGGTGCATAATTTGGCCTTTTCACTACAGTCCTTGGATATTTTTGAACGCAATGGCATAACAACGACTCGGCATCGATATCTTCACCAATCAAGCCATGCAACAATTCCATGCTTTTATTCGCCATAGCGGATGACTTCCGCTTACTTGGGAACATCGGGTCCAAATAAATACAGTCTGCGCTAAATGCACCATTTCCCAATAAGTCTAGTGCATCGCCGGTCTCTACCACCGGCACAGAGACCTTGTTCTTTTGTGCCCACTCAGTTTCTGCCAACAGCCGCATAGCATCGCGTAATAACAAAGCAATAAGTGGTTGACGTTCACAACATATCACTTCGTACCCCTGTGAACAAAAACGCATAGCATCGCCCCCCCAACCTGCCGTCGCATCAACTAGCTTATTTGTTTTACGTCCAATGGCCTGTGATAACGGCTTTTGTTTAGCAGCCGGCCAAGACTTTTGTTGCTTAACAAATTTAGCCACATCAATTTTGTGTCTTAGCTGTTTTGGAACATTTTGTTTTGAAGATCTATCAGCATGCTTAGTAGAATTAGAAGTCAGCTGTTCAAGTAACTCCAATTGACCATCTCGCAGAACCAACTCAATATTGACTGGCCCACCACCAATTCGATTTGTGCATAGCTGTATCTGCTTCTCAATAATACTGGCGTAGCCTTTTGGCCCTTTGATTACAACTTCCATAAATCACTGACGACTATCTAACAAAACGTTATATTGCTGATTGATCAAATTTTTACACTGCTGACTATCATGCCACAAAGACTGCTATTCGTACTCCTCCTCTGCATCTCCTCTACCCCTCTTTTATCTCAGCCGAGTCAAGATACTAATACCCCTGTGGTATGGGACTTGTCTGATTTATATGCAAGTGAGGAAGATTGGCAATCCGCTTATACTCAGATAGACGAATCTTTGTCGAGTCTGACCGAACATAAAGACACGCTTACAAATTCGTCAACAGCTCTACTCGCAGCGATGTCCGCCATTGGGAATACATATCGGGCCATTAGTCGCTTATACGTTTACGCCAGCACCACTAATGACGAAGACCAAAATCTCGCGGAAAGCCAAGAAAGACTCGCAAAGGCACGCGCGCTCTACTCGAGACTAAGCGAAGCGACGTCATGGATAGAACCGACACTACTCGCAGCAGATGCAGACGATATACGCTCATACCTCGCAGCAGAGCCTGACCTAGCCGAGTACGACCACTATATCGATGACATCCTGCGAAACAAAGACCACACTCTCAGCGCTCAAACTGAAAATGTACTCGCCGCAGCGGGCATCGTATTGGGTAGTCCAAACGAAATATACGAATTGCTCGTCAATGCTGATATCGAATGGCCAACGATAACGCTTTCGGACGGGACTGAAGTCTACCTGGATCAAGCAGCTTATACGCGCTATCGCGCCGCAGAAAACCGAGATGATCGTAAACTCGTTTTCGATACTTTTTGGTCCAAATGGGATCAGTTCAAAGACAGTCTAGGGATGATGCTCGCAACCGAAGTAAACGCGAACACTATGCTAGCTAGAGTTCGAAACTACCCAGATACGCTTACCAGTGAATTATCTTCAGAAAACCTACCTAGCGCTGTGTATACAACGTTAGTCAAAGAAGTTAACGCTGGGTTACCTACTTTACACCGTTACTTCAAACTTCGTGCCCGAATGCTAGAAATAGACGAACTAGCCTACTACGATATATACCCCTCACTGGTTAGTAGCGACAAAGTTTTTGACCTTGAAACCTCGCGCGCGCTAACCGTAGCAGCACTACAACCATTTGGAGGCGAGTATCTAGAACACCTTGAACGAGGTCTGAGCGAGAACTGGGTACACGCCTATCCCAGCAAAGGTAAACGCTCTGGAGCGTATATGAATGGTTCGGCCTACGATGTTCACCCTTACGTATTGCTAAATCACAATGATGACTTTAACGCTTTGTCGACTTATGCGCATGAGTGGGGTCACGCGGTGCACTCATTACTAGCGAATAAGGCTCAGCCATATAGCAAGGCTGATTATTCGACCTTCATCGCTGAAATGGCTTCTCAGATAAATGAGATTTTACTCGAAGAGTATTTATTGCAACGAGCCGCATCAGACGAAGAACGCCTGTTTTATCTAGGTCAATCGTTAGAGTCGATGCGTGGTTCTTTTTATCGTCAAACGATGTTTGCCGAGTTCGAGGCCGAAATACATGCAGCCGTCGAGGCGGACGAACCACTTACTGGCAGCGGCCTAACAGATCGCTATTTGAAATTATTAAAAACTTATCATGGCCACGATGAAGGTGTGCTTAGAATCGATGACATGTACGCCAACGAATGGGCCTATATCCCTCATTTCTACTACAATTTTTATGTATACCAATATGCCACATCAATAGCCGGAGCAGCTTGGTTTGCAGAAAAAATAATTGACGGTGAAGAAGGTATCAGCGAAGCCTTTATAGACGTATTAAAAGCGGGAGGGTCAGATTACCCACACAATATTTTAATGAAAGCTGGTTTAGATATGAGCTCGCCAGAACCTTACCGCGCTGCTATTGCCCGTATGAACAGTATCATGGATCGTATGGAGTCAATTTTGAACAAATAATAGCCTCAATATTCGGCAATCTATCAGCGAATACTAATTTTCGGTAATCAATTGCCGAGTAGTACTTAAGATCTCGCACACTTGCTCAGCCCCATCAAGAATTCGAACGCTATGGCGATGTAATAAGTCCGAATGAACATGATACAAGTGATTGTGTTTCACCGCGGGGATGCTTGACCAATCCCGCCAATCATCCAACCACTCTGGTGCTTCTTTGGACGTTCCAGCCGCTATGATAACTTCTGGAGTACGCCGGACTATACTTTCAATACCCACCTTTGGAATTAGTGGCACTGCATCTGCATAAATATTGCGCCCCCCACACAAGCGAATCACGTCGCTAATCAAATGCTCATCATTAATCGTCATCTGTGGCTCATTCCACAACTGATAATACACAGAGACCGGTTTAACTTTGGAATACAGCGTGCTTAATACGTTTAGGCGCTGACGAAATTGCTTTGCTTGCCAATTACCACGCTTGGAGTTTCCAGTTAATTCACCTAAAACGGTTAGACTTGTCGCAACATCTTCTAGGCTATGGGACTCAAAGCTATATACACGCAGCCCCAATTGCCTGAGTCTACTCAAACTTTTATCACCGTTCCCGCTATTCCAGCCTATAACTAAAGTGGGTCTAAGTGCGAGTATCTCTTCGTAGTTAAATTTATTATGGCCCCCGATCCGCGGAATATCATTCGCTTGAATAGGATAATCACTAAAACTAACGGTACCTACTATTTCATCGCCTGCACCTACTGAAAAAAGTAACTCAGTAATATGCGGCGCGAGACTTATAATGCGCTGAACTTCATATTGCTGCCCATCACTAGTGAGAA
>DNHK01000152.1 GCA_003485905.1 Gammaproteobacteria bacterium
CCCCCTCCGCCTCCGTATTCTGTCGGTAGATCAGGACAAAGTAATCCCATCTCACCAGCTTTTTTCCAATATTCTTTCTCTGGGTAACCCTGCTCGACCCAATGTTCTCGTTGTGGCAAAAATTCAGTTTCGAGAAACTTACGCACTCCGTCTCGATACATTACGTGGTCTTCAGTCATCCAAGTAGAGTGATATGCATTCATAATAAAGTTCTCACAGTTTTTACAGCATTTTTTAGTCTAAATATATTAAGGTTTACTCGGAGTGCAAACCTAGCACCGACACACTCGCTACATTTCTAAAAGGATGCCCGCCTAGATTATGAGTCAGGCCCATAGAAGGGTTGTCTAATTGACGCTCTCCTGCTTTACCTTGCAGTTGAAGATATATCTCATAGGCCATTCGCAACCCGCTGGCTCCTATCGGGTGACCGAAACATTTCAACCCACCATCAATTTGGCATGGAACCTCCCCATCTTTATCGAACTTTCCGTCCAACACAGCTTTTATAGCGCCGCCCTCCTCACATAAGCCGAGATCCTCCATGACAACAAGCTCTGTTACTGAAAAACAATCGTGCACTTCTGTCATGTCGAGCTGTTTAATAGGATCTGTTATTCCTGCTTCTTTATAAGCTCTCGCTGCGGCTATGCGCGTCGTTTGAAGATAACTACCATCCCAATCTGTTGTAGACATCTCAAAGCCGTTACTAGGCGCCAACTGCATTGCTTTTACCGTAATCATATCTTTGATGCCCATCTCTTTGGCTTTTTCTACACTCGTTACAATCGCGCAGGCAGCGCCATCGCTAACCCCGCAGCAATCGTATAAACCAAGCGGCGCGGCAATCATGGGCGCGTTCATAGCCTGCTCTTCAGTGATAGCTCTCCGTAAATGCGCTTTAGGGTTTAGTAGGCCGTTGTCATGGCTTTTGACCGAGATATGTGCCATGGCACGCTTTAAATCGACAGAACCGCATCCATGTTTGGCTTGATATGCACTTGCAAGCTGCGCGAATGCACCTGGTGCGGTTGCATTAGGAAGCCACAAATCATCAAACGTTCCCTTGCTACGCTCAGGCAAACCTGGGTAACCGGTATCCTTTAACTTCTCTACCCCTACTGCCATCGCGATATCACAGGCACCAGCTGCAACAGCATAAACAGCCCCTCTAAGTGCCTCTGTACCAGTCGCACACATATTCTCAACTCGAGTTACAGGGATATTCGGGAGTCTCAACGCCATACTCAATGGCAAGCCGGATTTCCCTGCGCTTTGCTCTTGAAAAAAAAGTCCTAGCCAAGCCATCTCAATCTGATCCCGCGAAACTCCAGAATCAGTGAGTGCTTCGTTGAAAGCCTCCACCATCAGCTCTTCTGGACCACAATCCCAGCGCTCGCCGAACCGTGTACAACCCATTCCAATAATTGCAACCTTGTCTCTTATTCCACTAGCCATAACTTAAATACCTTTAAATTTATGAGCGCGTCAACGGCGCTGGTTTCCAAAAATATCGATGGAATTTTCTTTTTTCATCTCGGTCTTTAACACGAAATGCTAGTCGTATTTCATCTCCAGTACGAAGGCTGCCCGGCTCGAAGTCAGTAAACTCAAGCATAACATTGGCTCCGCCATCGAATTCAACGTTGCCATAAATATATGGAGGCGATGGTGTATAAGCGAGCCAGTCTTCTGTAAACGATTTAACACGACCGGTTAAGCCCGATAAACTTTCTTCAATTTGCGAGTCACTAGCCCCACAACTAACGCAGATAATACTCTTTGGATACTGTAAAGCATTGCAGCTACTGCATCGTCCTCCTATCATCGAATTAATGTCTCGGCGCCTTCGATAAAAGGCAGATAATGCAGTTCTGTTATCGCGCTCTGCCCGCAAACCAAAATCTAAAGAGAGTCTCTGTCTAAGGGAAAGATAAAAAGTGTAGTTGTTTGTGGCTCGCCGTCGGGCCATAAATCTCTCAGCACCGCGGCCTTGACGGCCAGTAGTTAGATGATCCGTCGTTTTTATCAACAAGGCATCGACACCTTGACCAAAACCCACCAACATAACGGTTTCACCGGCCCCAGCTTTACTCAATACATTAGACAACATTAAAAATGGGTGGGCAGCGCCTGTGTCGCCACAGCTCGCTTTCAAGTCATCAGCAAACCGAGACCGCTCTATGCCAAGTTTCTTGGAAACCGCAGCCACTGCACCTCCACCCCCATGGACTACGAAATGATCGATCTCGCTAAGTTTTATTCCCGCTTTTGTGGCAGCCCCTTGCATTGCATCAGGAGCTATCTTGAGCCAGCCTTCTTCTCTAACCCAGCGTTCTTCTAAACTATAATCATACTCAATCCCGTTCGCCCGGTATTGATCAATCAAGTCTTCATGCTCTGAAGAGCTCGACAAAAACTCTGCAATCGGCTTTCCGTCCCCCAGCAATACGCAAGCGCTACCATGACCATAATTCATTTCTTGAACACTGCCTGGTTGCGCTTCGCGACAATCACTCGCTATCATTAAAGTAGACTCGTTGTTAGATAAAGCTCTCGAAAGGGCGCTAGTCCCAGCACGGCGACTGCCCCCGAAATCCTCCGTCGCGATAGATCTTTGAAGGTTTAAAGCATCCGCTACAAGACCGCTGTTAGAACGGTCGGAAAAAGGGAACGTAGTAGAGGCCATACATATATGTGGCACCGAAAATTCAGTACCTGCTAAGCAGTCTAAGCCAGCTT
>DNHK01000093.1 GCA_003485905.1 Gammaproteobacteria bacterium
AAATTTCGTGTGAAATTTTGGTGGTGGGGCGGGACGCGGGTTCAGTTCCCCCTTTCGCAACTGAACAAGTCCATTAAATACCTACGATTACCTATCGATATTTATACCCTTAAGCAGTCCTAATTAGCTTGATTTTATCCGTATTTTCGAGCGTTCATGGTGGTTACCAAATCGTTCAACACAGGAGTTTTTATGACGGTAATCCATATGAATCTGAGGCAGCTGGCCAATCGCTGGTGTGTTAGTGAAGCCACTTTAGAGAGGTGGCGCTCGGAAGGTATAGGGCCCCAATATTTAAAGCTTGGGGGCCGGGTAATGTATCGAGAGCAAGACATCGAGGCATACGAATCAAGCTGCTTGAGGCAGTCGACATCGCAGCCTGTTAAGGAGGGGATTAACTCCTAGTGATGGCATTAAACAAATTGACCAACTTAAGCTGGTCGACTCGATTCACTGGTGTTTTACCGATATTCGGATTCCCCACCACTACCGCTAACGTTTGTGCTCTGGATATGGCTACGTTGATGCGATGTTTGTCGAATAGAAAATCTAGCCCGCGAGGGGATTCACTGGCATCGCTCGCGCACATGCTCAAGAACACAATCGGCGCTTCTTGTCCTTGGAACTTGTCTACGCTGCCAACCTTGGCTTGCTCACCTAATGCAGCGCGTAGCTTGCTGACTTGGTGGTTGTATGGGGCGACAAATAAAATGTCGTTCCAGTCTATAGCCCGAGTTTCGGGATCTGACTTCCCTGTATGGAAGGTCCTGCCTATCAAGGCGTTGGCGAGGGACTTTATTTCAGCTACTTCCTCATCGGAAGCTTGAGTGTTGCCTTCATGCTCGACTGGCACAAATGTAACACCAGCATCGAAGTTAAGTGGTCCATCATAACCGGCAGGCACCTCAATAATTCGCTTATCGTTATCAGGGTGTGGCTCCAGTTTATCTTCGTAAATATGCTCGCTGATGAAGCGGTTGACGTTTGAGTGCATTCGGTGGGTTGTGCCCAAAAACACGCCCATGTCGTCGGGTATGGTGGGTGTTTCGTGTAAAAGGTAGTCCAGCTGATCTGCCATATCTTCTCGGGCAAAACCCCAGATGCTCAAGCTACTTTGCTAAGGAGCCTTGCCCCTCGCGCATGGCAACTGCAAGGCTCCGCGCTTCCTCACCCGTTCAGATTCCTTCGCGTTGCTCAGTCACTTAGCTGCGGCTTCCGGTGAGCCACTGGCCATTTGCTACCCCACGCTTCGCCAGCGGGTCAGGAGCGCAGGGGCTGCACTCAGATGGGACAGGTAAAACCATGGATAAGCACATGACTTTCTGCGTTACTTTTATGTAGTGATAAGCTAAAATCAAAGTGCTTACCATGCATTAAGGAATATAAATTCAATAAGTTAGAATCATTTACTTGATTGCTGTTGTTACTATTGATGACACACCCGAAACTGAGCCCATCAGCCAATAGGTTCAACTAGAGAATTAGATGAATAAGATATTAACGAGGCTGTTAAGGCCAAAAGAATGGATTGTAAAACTACTGCTAGCAATCGTTGTCGTCGCGTTTTTGGCTGCAGCCTTCCTAGGGTATTTAAACCCTATTATTACCTTCCTCGATTCCGACACTCTAGCCTTTCAGGTGGGTGAGACACGTATTTCCGCCTACTTAGTCGTGAAAGCACTTCTCGCTATTACATTGCTTTTTTGGGTGGCCGGTCTTTTCTCGGATTTGAGTGAAAAGAAAATAAAAACATTACGCAACATAAAAGCCAGCAATAGATCCCTGATTACCAAAGCCTTGCAAATCTTTATTTATTTTATCGCCGCCCTTATCGCATTAGATGTACTTGGTATCGACTTAACCGCTCTAACGGTTCTCGGCGGTGCCATTGGTATCGGTATTGGCTTCGGGTTACAAAAAATTACTTCAAACTTTATTAGCGGTTTGATACTGCTATTTGAAAAATCCATTGAAGAAGACGATCTGGTTGAATTGGAAGACGGTACCGCCGGTTTTGTTAGACATACCGGCGCACGCTATACCTTGATTGAAACCTTTGAAGGCCGGGAATTAATGATTCCCAACGAAGACTTTATTACTAAGCGAGTCACAAACTGGACCTTTAGTAATACCAAAGGGCGTATTGATATTGATGTTGGCGTTTCCTATGGCTCCGACCTTGAAAAAGCCAGTGAATTAATTTTAGAAGCTGCTAATGAGCACCCGCGATGCAGCAAAGATACAGCCGCCGAGTGTTTTCTGGTGGAGTTTGGCGATAGCTCGGTCAACTTCACGCTGTTTTTTTGGGTAGATGATATTATTGAAGGCCGAAAACGGCCTAGAAGTGATGTGCTATTTTCAATCTGGAGAAAATTCAAAGAAAACAATATTGAAATTCCATTTCCTCAACGTGATCTTCATATCAAAAACCCAGAGGCACTAAAATGAATGATCATGTCTTGCTTGCTTATACATTCGTCAATGGTAAATCTGAATCACTTATCGGTGATGCAATTGCCGAACAAATAAAAAGTACTGACAATCTTGCGTGGGTGCATATGGATGCTAACCATAGAGATACAAAGGAGTGGTTAGACAAAGAGGCGCAGTATCTTGATCCCTTTATCATCGAAGCATTATTAGCCGATGAAACCCGACCCCGCATGGTGCAGGTTGGTGATGGTGTGTTACTGATTCTACGTGGCGTTAACCTGAATAAAGATTCCGATCCAGAAGATATGGTCTCTATTCGCTTGTGGGTCGATCAGTATCGGATTATTAGCCTTCGTCGTCGTAAACTCAAAGCCATATGGGATATTGATGAAAAAATTAAAACAGGCAAAACGCCAAAAGATGCGGGGCATTTTGTTTGCATGCTTGTTTCACGATTATTTGAGCGTATGGAGCCGGTATTATCTGAGCTAGATGAGCTAACCGACGATGTTGAAGAACAAGTGTTGGAAAGCGCAGACACATCCTTACGGGAAAGCATCGTCAATGTACGCAAACAGGCAATTATGTATAGACGCTATATGGCTCCGCAGAGAGATGCTATCGGACAGTTACGCATGTCAGATGCGGCATGGTTAGAAGACACCCACAAGCGACAATTACAAGAAAGCCACAACCATGTCACCCGTTATGTGGAAGACCTAGATGCTATTCGAGAAAGAGCACAGATTGTAAAGGACGAACTCGCTAATATTTTATCTGACAGGCTTAATAAAAATATGTATGTGCTTTCAGTTGTTGCTGCAATTTTTTTACCGTTAGGTTTTTTAACCGGTTTATTAGGCATTAATTTAGGCGGTATTCCAGGTGCAGATAACGGCAGTGCTTTTTGGCTGTTTTGTGGCATTTTGGTAACTGTCGTTGCTGTACAGGTATTTATCTTCAAGAAATTTAAATGGTTTTAGCAGATGTGTCTATGGTCTTTACACCCTAAATATCTAGACGTAAAAGGCCTAGTCGCCCTATGGAGAGAAGCATTACTCGCACAAAATGTACTGTTAGGGAATACAAAAGGGTATAAGTTTCATCCTCAGCTTACCCGGTTCAAACGGCA
>DNHK01000107.1 GCA_003485905.1 Gammaproteobacteria bacterium
CAGCGCAACTGACGTAATCCCGTGAACTCATCAGCTGAAATAGTTAAAGCATAGTGGCCGCGTCCATCTTTGGCTCCAGCGTGTTCAGCGTGTAGATGACTTTGATCCTCTATATTTAAGTCCTTCACAGTCAGCGCAGCGTGCAATAACTCTGTCATTTTTTGGATTCGTTGCGACATTAATTAATCGATTTGTTTAGTTGAATTTTGAGGATTCGTCTGCCCCATTATCCGCAGTCGAAGGTTTGGTCCCTGATTCTTCATTTAAGATATCGTACTTTCGAGACATCAAAAGCATCAGCGTAACCGCAAAAATCATAGTGATCGGTAGGAAACCAAATAATTTGAAAGCCGCCCATCGCTCTGTTTGAACCTCTTCAGGCAGGTGTGACCCGTAATAATATGCAACATATATATTCACAAACCCCATAACAAAAAAGAACAAAGCCCAAGCGGTATTCATGGTGCGCCACCCTTCCGCAGGCAAATTTAGTCCAGATTCCATCAAGTACTGGATCCCTGGTTTGGCAGTAAACCACTGGGTGCCAAATAATATAATGGTGAACGTCCAGTAAATAACGCTGGGTTTTAGCTTAAAGTAGAATGGGTCTTGTAAATAGAGGGTCAATCCGCCAAAAACGACGATCATCACCGTGGTTAGAATGTGTATAATTTCAAGCTTGTTTTGTAATTTTAGCCAGGTGATTTGAATTAGACCAGCCGCCATAGCAACAGCGGTAGCTGCAAATACATCGTACATTTTTAGAACAATGAAAAATAGCAGTGCGGGTAATAGGTCGAATAAGGCTTTCATTTTGTTTTCAGATAAATGCGTATATGTTTAGAGGTGAGCGAAAATTTGTCATTTGCAGGCGTACCTATCGAGGTGCGTCCAAAAATGAATCTGCGCCGATCAAGCTGACAGCGAATGATATACCGTGTTAGAAATATGTCCAGCGCGCTCGCCAAGAGCGCATGTTAGATTAAGTCTTAAATTGAAAATCAGGATATAACGTGACCACCGATTCCTCACCTATCAGCCCCGCAACAAACCCATTAATTGTGGATGCCCCTCAATATATTGTAGTGGAAGGTGCAATTGGTGTAGGAAAAACCAGTTTGACCCGGAAATTAGCCGATACCTTGGGCTACGAAATGGTACTGGAACGACCAAATGAGAACCCTTTTCTAGAGCGCTTTTATCGTGCACCCAAGCACAATGCTTTACCGACTCAGTTGTACTTTATTTTCCAACGGATAAAGCAGTTACAGGAACTTAAGCAGGATGATATGTTTTCGCTCGGAAGAGTTGCTGACTTTCTGCTGGAGAAAGACTATTTATTTGCTCAGGTAACTTTGGACGATGATGAGTTTCGTCTTTATCAACAAGTTTATTCAAACCTTAAGATCGACGTACCTACCCCTGATTTGGTGATCTATTTGCAGGCGAGTCCAGATGTGTTGATGTCGCGTGTGCGAAAGCGCGGAGTTAAGTATGAAGCAGATATCCATCCTGATTATTTACGTAAACTTTCTGACGCTTATACGGCTTATTTTCACCGATACGTTGAATCGCCATTGCTCATCGTGAACGCATCGGAAATGAATTTTGTTGAACGCGAAGAACATTATTTAGCCTTGGTTGAGCAGATTGCAATTACACGCAGTGGGCGTCACTTTTTTAACCCTTTAGTTGAGGCTTTATGAAGCCAGTTACTGTTAGTACGCTTTCTAGCATGAAAGCTGCTGGCGAGAAGATCGCCATGCTTACTGCCTACGATTATAGCTTTGGGCACTTGGTTGACCAATCTGGTGTTGATGTGATCTTGGTGGGTGATTCGCTCGGTATGGTAATTCAGGGCCACGATACTCCTGTGCCAGTCACAGTGGATGACTGCGCCTATCATTGCCGCTGTGTGTCTCGTGGTGTTGAACGCGCCATGATTATTGCTGATTTACCATTTGGCGCTTATCAGGCCAGCATTGAGCAAGCATGGACTAATTCTGTTCACTTGATGCAAGCTGGCCGTGCCCATATGGTGAAACTCGAAGGTGGAGAGCTAATGGCCGAGACAATTGACCATATTACGTCGCGTGGTATACCCGTATGTGGACATATTGGGCTTACGCCTCAGTCGGCACATCAACTCGGAGGGTTCAAGGTCCAGGGGCGAGAACCAGATGCCGCGAAACGATTGAAGAATGACGCGGCCGCTCAGCAAGAAGCTGGCGCCTCGATGATTGTGCTTGAAGCCGTACCTGCTAGTTTGGCAAAAGATATTTCTGAGAGCCTCGATATACCAACTATTGGAATCGGTGCTGGTGTGCACTGTGATGGCCAGGTGCTGGTGCTTCAGGACATGCTCGGTATATACCCCAAGCAAAGTCCTAAATTCAGCCGTAATTTTATGTTGGACAATGACGATATTGGTGCTGCGATTGAAGATTATGTCGCTTCAGTAAAGGACTCTCGATTCCCGGCGGTCGAGCACAGTTTTAAGTAAGTTGCTTTTTTACGGAATGGGTTGACTACATGCCTGCCTCTAAAGTTTATAGAAAGTAGTTGATTCAGTGACCAAGGCAAATATTTCTAACAATGTCGTTGATGGATTGACGATTTTAGATTTGTCTCGCGTGCTGGCAGGGCCATATTGTACTCAGGTTCTTGCAGACCACGGCGCTGAGGTGATTAAAGTCGAGTCGCCGATTGGTGACCATACGCGCTATTGGGGGCCGCCGATTCAAGATGGTACTGCTGCGTATTTCACAGGTTTAAATCGAAATAAGCGTTCTATTAGTTTAGATCTCACTACTGACGACGGTAAGGGTATTTTGCTTAAGCTGATTGAGTCTGCCGACGTTCTGATCGAAAACTTTAAGCCCGGAACAATGGAAAAGTGGGGCTTGGGTTATGAAAATGTGTTGAAGGATCGATTTCCAACTCTCGTTTACTGCAAAATATCGGGCTTCGGCGAAACGGGTCCGTTGGGAGGTTTACCCGGTTACGATGCGGTAATTCAAGCAATGAGTGGATTGATGTCTATTAACGGTGAGGAGAATTCAACACCGCTACGAATTGGCATTCCTATCGTTGATATTGCTTGTGGTTTGTATGCCTCCGTTGGCATTCTTATGGCGCTCAACGAGCGTGCAAGTTCTGGCGCCGGCCAACTTATCGACATCTCGCTTTTCGATACAGCGTTGTCGATATTGCATCCTCATGCAGCGAATTATTTAATGTCAGAAGTTGACCCGGTTCCTTCGGGTAATGCGCACCCAAATATAAGTCCCTATGATAAATTTCCAACGCGCACATGTGACATTTACCTCGGGATAGGCAATGACTCGGCTTTTCGATCTTTATGCGCCCATTTGAAAATAGACTCCGTGGCTGAAGATCCTCGGTTTGGAAGCAATGAAAAACGCGTTCTCAATAAGAGCGCACTGCGCTCGATATTAGTCGAATCTATGCAGGGCTTCGATGGGCAAGAGCTCGCAGATCAATTGCTAAGAGCCGGGCTGGCTGCAGGGCCAGTGAGAACAGTGCGTGAGGCGTTGGCAAGTGAGCAAGCTATCTCCAACGGTTGTATGCTCGAAGCAGATGATTACCGTGGTGTTTCAACGCCCCTACATATGCAGCGCCCGACTGCTTCAGGGCTTAAGCACAAACCGCCACGGCTTGGAGAACACACGCGCGAAGTTTTGCGAGAACTGGGTTTTGATTCTCAGCAGATTGACCAGCTATTCAATGATGCGGTAGTTAAAGAAAACGATGCATGATCGAGCCAAATTCAGTATTGGAAGACCCGTGCTAATCGGTAGGTTTTGATTATGAAATGGATAGCTTTTTTATTAATTATTGCGGTCTGCGGGTGTGCGGACAACAACAAAGAACCATCCACGTTTGCAATTGCAACGGCTACCACTGGCGGGCTTTATTATCCGTTTGGCGGCAGTATGGCGTCCATTTGGTCAAACCAGCTTGAAGGGATCAATGCCAAGGCCGAGGTAACTGGAGGGTCCGTTATCAATGTTATTCAGGTTTCTCGGCATGAAAGTGAAATCGGTATCGCTATGGGTGACGTGGTGACTGATGCCTATTTAGGACAAGGTAATTTTTCACAACCATTGCCGCTACGGGTTTTGTTTACCGCCTATCCAAACATTGTGCATATCATGGCACTTGAGGGTAATGGCATACAAGGGCTAGCTGATTTGGTGGGTAAGCGAGTATCTCTAGGCGCTGCAGGCTCGGGAACGGCGGCAGCAGCAGAGAATATTATATCTGGAGTGGGCATGTCTCTGGACGATCTAGCTCTTAATTACCTTGGCTTTGGAGAGACCACCACAGCACTAAAAGATGGTGTTATTGATGCCGGTTTTATTTTTGGGGGGTTAGGAGTGGCCGCTGTAGCGGAGTTAGCGGTAACTAGAAATTTACGTCTGATACCGCTATCTGAGTCTGAGTTGAGTGCGATAGTCGAAAAATTCCCAGCGTACAGAGGCTATGATATACCTGCAGGTACTTACGATAAGATCGAGCACGATGTGCATACGTTAGGTGTATGGACTGTAGTTGTGGTGCATAGTGATATGGCCGAGAACACGGCTTACCAGCTCACATGTACGATCTACCGCGAACGCGAGCAACTTATTAAAGTCACTCAAGCGGCCAAAGACACTACGCTTGAAAATATCCATCAACTAAAAGCCGTGCCACTGCATCCAGGTACATTACGTTACTTGGCGAACCCAGACGCACCGTGCGTAGATGATCCAGCCGCTTAATCATTTTCTTGATCGTTGGCTGACACCGACCAGCCGTTTGGTGATTGGTGTTGCCGTAGCCTTATCTATATTTCAAATCTGGCGACCATTAGCCGGCTTTATTCCCGCAGGTATGCTGCCTATGGAGCATATCCTGGGACTAATGCCCGCAACCTATTTTCGGCCGTTACACCTTTCTTGGATTCTATGTGTAGGGTTTCTGGTTTACCCGCTAGCGGGTCGCCTACGGTGGTTGGATCTATCCGCGATTGCTCTAGTTTTGTGGTCGTCTGCACGTATTCTCAGGTTTGACTATCAAGGGCTCGACCATTTATTAAATGGTCTGTCGGTTGTGGATCATGTGGCGGGACTAGTCATGATTTTGGCGACGCTTGAGATGGCTCGCCGTTCAGTTGGCTTGGTGATGACGATAATCGGATTGGGTTTCATTCTTTATGGAGCATTCGGGAACTATTTGCCAGATGTTTTAGCCACGCGAGGTTTCAGTTTCGAAAGGATTGTGCGGTTTCAGGTGTTCACCGCCGCCGGGATGTACGGCGCACCAATAGGCATTGCAGCTGGCGCGGTTTTTAGCTTTGTGTTGTTCGGTGCGTTCTTGCAGGCAACTGGTGCAGGAAAGTTTTTTATTGATCTTTCCTATGCGGCCGCAGGCCGTTATCGCGGAGGGCCGGCCAAAGCGAGCGTATTAGCGTCGGCAATGATGGGGTCTATTTCAGGCAGTGCGATTGCCAACACCGTGTCGACCGGGTCACTCACCATCCCGATGATGAAACAACTGGGTTACAAGCCAGCCCAAGCAGCAGGTATCGAAGCCGCCGCCTCAACGGGTGGGCAGATCATGCCGCCAATCATGGGTGCTGGCGCTTTTGTAATGGCGGAATTCACCCGAATCTCCTACAGCGATATCGTATGGATGTCACTTATTCCTGCGATCCTATTCTTTCTCTCGGTCTTGCTATACGTCCATATTATGGCGGTTAAGGGCGGGTTTAAAGGTATGACAGACACCATCGCCACACGTCATGTCTTAATACAAGGCGTGCACTTTATTCTGCCATTAGCGCTGATTATATTCTTGTTGTTACAGGACTATTCACCAGCACTTGTAGGGGTGGTTGGCTGCGTGACCGTTGCAGTGGCTAGTCTACTAAGGGTGCATACACGGGTAGGGTGGGCTGCAATTGGCAAAGCCTTACACCAAGGTGCAATCATGGCTGTGCCAATATCTGTAGCGTGTGCGGTAGCGGGTATTGTCGTAGGTGTGATAGGGCAAACCGGCATAGGATTGCAATTCACAGAGTCGGTTATTTCGCTCAGTGGGGGACAGCTTTGGTTAGGTCTTGGGCTGGTTGCCGTTGCTGCTTTGGTATTGGGCATGGGGCTGCCCGTTACGGCAGCATATATCGTCTTATCAGTAATGACGGCGCCCGCACTACAGGAGTTAGGTCTGGCACTGATAACTGCTCACATGATTATTTTTTGGTTGTCGCAAACGTCTAATATTACTCCGCCCATCGCGCTAGCCGCATTCGCAGGAGCCGGTATTGCGGGTGCGCCGCCGATGCGATCTGCAGTAGAGGCGTTTAAACTTGCCAGCGGGTTGTTTGTGATCCCGT
>DNHK01000122.1 GCA_003485905.1 Gammaproteobacteria bacterium
ACTTCGCAAAGGGCTTGATCCTATCTATAAACTGATCACCGGCATCGATATCGACTCCTGCATCTTTATAGCTGAGAGGTTTTTTGGATGAGCTGTTGGCTTGAGTCACGCCTGGTTCCTAGTGGTCACAAGCTTGGTATTGTACCGTAAACAGGATTTCGGCGAACCATATTCAGCGTTGATTTTTGTACTGTTGTTCCTGACTGGAATGCACGAGATAATGAACACTCAAATTTATTCGAATGAGACCGCCATAAGTGTTTTTTGTGCCAAATATTCTTACTGTTGTGCGCCTAGCATTGGTACCGTTGTTTATTATTCTAATTGATGAGAATCGATTTGGTGAGGCTTTGGTCGTGTTTATAGTGGCGGGTATAACCGATGGCCTTGATGGGTTTATTGCAAAGCGATTCAATTGCGAAACGAAAATCGGCGCTATTTTGGATCCAATAGCTGATAAAGCGTTACTAATTGCGGCCTATTTATTGTTGGCTGGTTTAGAGATGATCCCGTTTTGGTTAATGATTGTCGTTGTATCTAGGGATGTCATTATTTTGGGGGGATGTTTACTTATTACGCTGATCGACAAAATGCCAGATATGTCTCCTTCGAAACTGAGTAAGTTGAATACGTTTTTGCAGATTATCACCATAGTATTAGTACTTATGACCTCTGCTGATTGGTTTGATTTCAATCCCTATTTAGATATGTTTTGTTACGCTGTATTTTGCTCGTCAGTACTAAGCGGCGTCTTTTATGTTTGGCAGTGGGGTTTCTCCTTACATCGCAGCCCTGAGATGTACGAGCCGAAGAAATGACTCAGCAATTGGCGTTACCCATTCGGGTTCGCGATACCGCACAATTCAGCAATTTTTTTGCTGGCCCCAACGGCACAACCCTACAATCGCTAAGTAGATTGTTTGATAGTGACTCGTGGCCATTAGACCCTATTTTTTTAGCTGGTCATCGCGGCACCGGCAAAAGTCATCTGCTTTATGCTGTGGCTAACCGATTGGAGTGCCTGACGGGAAAAGATGATGTTACTCAACGATTGAGCTATTTGGCGCTGTCGGACAGCTCGGTCTCTGCTGAGATGCTAGAAACTTTAGCAGCCGATCAGTTGGTATTGCTGGATGATGTAAACGTTTGGGCTGGGAATTTAGCGAACGAACAAGCATTGTTCGCGCTTTATGAGCGGGTAAAACGAGCGGGAGGCGGATGGTTGGCGAGTTCGAGTGCTAGCGCTGATGCGGTTGGGTTTAAATTGCCTGACTTGATCAGTCGGTTATCCAGTGGTTTACAATTTAAATTGGAACCACTGTCAGAAGATGAACGCATGGAGGCACTAAAATTAAGGGCGCGACATCGAGGATTCACAATATCCGAAGAACCCGTTCGCTATTTGGTAAAACATTTTGCACGCGATATGCACAGTTTGTTTGAATTGTTAGAGACTATGGACGAAAAGACTTTGCAGGCCGGCCGAAAAGTTACCGTGCCTTTTTTAAAGGAAATCCTATCCTAGTTACGTCTGCTTAAGCTTTATCGTAAGATTTGCAAGACGTTCACCTAAAGCCATTGCTATTGATTTTTCTTCTGCGCTAATTTGTGCGCCCGCGCTATGACTTTCGTAATGACTAGGGCCATAAGGTGTACCACCCGTTGTTGTTTTTCGGATTGCATGTTCACTGTAGGGGACACCTGTAATTAGCATTCCGTGATGAAGCAACGGTAGCATCATTGATAGTAGGGTGCTTTCTTGACCGCCATGCAGCGAAGAGCTTGAGGTAAATACCGCAGCGGGTTTCCCTTCGAGCGCACCATTTGCCCATAGGTTGGCAGTACCATCAATAAAATACTTTAGGGGGGCTGCCATATTCCCGAATCTAGTTGGGCTTCCTAAAGCCAATGCATGGCAACCTGCCAACTCCTCTAAAGAACAATATGGGTCCCCGCTGTGCGGTACAGCAGGTTCAGATGCTTGATTATCCGGTGAAACCTTGGCCACGGTGCGCAATTTAACTTCAATTCCATTTACCTTGCGTGCGCCACGGGCAATGTAGCTTGCTAAGCCTTTTGTGGAGCCGCCGACACTATAGTAGAGGATAAGGAGGGTCTTTAAATTGTTAGTCACTTTTGGCTACTCAATTTAGTAGTTCGAGCACGTTTTCCGGCGGCCGACCTATGACTATGCGGTCACCCGCCACAACGATCGGTCTTTCAATAAGGCGTGGATTAGCAATCATAATTTCAATCAGTTGGTCACGTCCCAGCGCGCTGTTAGCGATGTCGAGTTCGCTATACTCAGGTTCGCCCTTACGCATTAGCTCACTTGGCTCAATTTCCAGTCCACGTAGAATACTATCAAGCTGCTGATGGTCTGGAGGGGTATTAAGATAGTGAATGACCTGTGGACTGATCCCGTTGTCTTGCAGTAATTGTAGAGTGGCACGTGATTTTGAACATTTGGGGTTGTGGTAGATCACAAATTCCATATTTTCGATTTAAGGTTTAAACGTTTCACACAGTATATCAATATGTCATGATCTTGCTGAACTACACAATTTTGCAAGGATTTCAGGATATGCATTTTGTAAAACAGCCGATGCAGCGTTTAGGTGGATTTATAGTTACCGTGAGCTTGCGCTTTCAAGGTGACAGCTGTATGCGACACGCCTCGGCACTCTCATTCAGTTCTCTATTAGCTTTAGCGCCGATGGTGGCAATTATATTTTCTATGCTTTCGGTTTTTTCAGCAACGGCCGCGATTGGTGAGGGTATGCAGGATTTTATTTATCGCTATTTGGTGCCAACCGCCGGTGACGAAGTTCAGCAATACCTTGAGCAATTTGCTTCACAAGCTGGAGCGTTAACAGCTGTTGGTTTGTTTACGTTTGTGCTGACTGCGTTGTTGTTGCTATTTAATATCGAAGATTCGTTCAATGAGATATGGCG
>DNHK01000399.1 GCA_003485905.1 Gammaproteobacteria bacterium
TCACCAAAGCCAGAAAGTGGTATTCGGTAATATGCTTCCAATCGATGCTCAGCACCCTCTGCTCGCAAATCAAGCCGACTGGTGTTCTTTAGTACCTTTCGGCCTCCATCCAAAGCATACGGAATCACATAATCAACTTCTCCACTAGTAATCCTCATTGGTTGAGACCAGGCTACACCGGCTCTATCCCCATCAGCAAACAAATTATTAGCCAACACTCCAAAACCAAACCATTCACTACGAACATTGGAGAAGTTATGTAACAAACTTTCATCCGCCTCATCAACATAACTCAATCCTTGCCCCATGTTACCTACCAGAGAAACACGATCGGACAAGCGATAATGAGCAGTTAAATTGACTGTCCAGGTCTCTGTTTGGTTAACCCCAAATGCTCCACCACTAGAGCCACCAAAAAAGCTTTGGTTTTCGGTTAACTGTGCAATCTGCAAATCTACAGCTCCCCGTTCGCTTAGTCGGTAATCCAACTGGATTAACGCGCTAGAGCTATCTAAGCCAAATTCATGTGTTTCATCAACTGAAACCACACCCATCTGCAAACTCAAATCATCCGCTAGGGGATAAGCAATCGCAGCTGAATTTGCACGGCTTGAAAAACCTAAAGCAGGTGATACAAAAGTCTCTCCAGACAAAAACACCGCCTGACTCATGACCCCACGTGAACCTTCGTCTGCAACTGAAGCGAACTGAGTGCTGGGGTTAGTGTTGTGACTTATTCGATAGTTCAGACCATCCACATCACCACCCGCCAATGAGAAAGATACGTCAGTATTTTGTTGATCGTCCCATACAACATCTCCTGCAAGAGCAGAATACCGGTCAAACTCAAATGTCTCAGTACCGAATGTAGAGTATCTAAAATCAACAAAACTATTGCCCAATCCGGTTTGCATACGCGCGGCACCGTACTGCTCATCCAATGAACTAAAGAAACTACCGACATCGCTCGCACGATCTGCGATGGTCACGTAACCACCTAAATCCACCTCAAATGGACGTCCATAGGAATCTAATACAAGAGTCTTCTCTAACTGCTCCTCTGCATCTCCCCGAAAAAGTAAAGCAGCGCCAACTGCAGCACCTACCAACAGAGCTGCACCCGCACCGCTGGAGCCACCACCACCGCTACCACCCGTACCAGTATTCGCTTGATCATTGGTTGGAACTGTAACTGGCCCAACTATTGAATTTATAACTTGCGCTGCATCAGCAACAAATCCATTCCCCCACACGGGGTCGATACCCTCTTCGCCCATATCAATAGCAGAAGCAAATATGACTTGCGCCACATCTTCCCCTGTTAATGTAGGGTTTTGTACTAGCACTGCGGCTCCGATTCCGGCCATTCGTGCAGCCGCAAAAGACGTCCCAAAAACAGGGCTAAAACCTGTAACACCATGCGTTACGACATATCGATCAGCCGTAGCTCCAGCCCGATTTGACTGCGCCAACAAACCGCCCCCCGCATCTGCACCGCCAACTATGACAACCCCAGGTAATACAAAATGCGCAGAAGCCATTGCGTTAGGTTCGTCCGAAAACCCGTTACCGGACTGAATTGAAATAAACTTTCCTGCGTCGGATGCCGCGCCCATGTTATTTAAAAATCCCTTAAATCCCTCGCTTATAGACAATACCCGTATATTTGAGTTTTGAATGGTCGCAAACAAGGCAGCATCACTAGCCGCTTGGGTACCAAAAAAACTCCCGTTAGTCACCTTAAGAGCCGCGATAGCGATTCCAGACGACTCCTCGTCAATAATTAGAGCTGAGGTAGTGCCGTGGGAAATACTTGTAGAGTCGAAAAATGACCCGTTATTTAATAAAAAGTCGGTGCTAAATTCAGAAATAACATTGAGATTATTGTTGGTGTTAACTCCGGTATCGATTAGCCCTACTACAATCGTACCTTCGGGAACAATGGCCGGAGCTTCAGGCTCTGTAGTTTCCGGCGTTGTGGTGTCGGGCGCTGTAGTTACAGGTGGTGTAGGGTCAGTTACTTGAGCGTAGGCAGTGCTATAGAAAACTAGCGCCACGGGCACAATGACCGACCTGAGTGGCCTTGAAATCGCGGATATAATCAATCCGAACTGTGGTTTGGTAAACATATCTCAAACTCTCCAAATCAGTAACTCGCCAAACAGCGCAAGCAGTCAGCATAACCACGTTTGAGGTTTAATTTGCGAAAATTAGTGAAAAAGAAGACCGCACTGCACTTAGTTCCATCACTACCCAAAATAGCTACTGGCCCCATCTTGCCGTTACTATCTTTGTATGGGCGACGGATTCTAACATTTATAACTATTTCGAAACAAAACTTTATCCGCCTATAAATAACACGAGAACGGCGTATTTAGAAGACCATTTCACGTTCAAGCAAACGTATTTACCAACAGAACAGTACAACGATATCTATCCTGAACGGGGTATCGTTTAACTAAAGATACTGGGGCGAGCCTTAAACATTTGTTGCAATGCCACGAGACACATAACCCCGAATATAAAAACCATCCATGTTGGCATACTCATCCCCAAAAACGACCATTGTATTTCGGCGCATTCGCCACTACCTGACAGCACCGTAGAAATAGTTTCCAAAAGTGGGAACGCTTGCAACATAAAATCAAGATCTGGACCACACGCAGGTACCTGATCGGCTGGCAAACCTTGCAGCCAAACTTGCCTACCGGCTATTGCCGCCCCAGCCAACGAAAACACTAGAACGAAACCAGCGTAAACCCGATGCCCTGTTATTCCAGGGTTGTGCAAAAACCCAACCAAGCAGACTAGCCCAACCGCGACAACAAAAACTCGCTGAAACATGCACAATGGACAGGGATTAAGCCCCATAAAATGCTCAAAGTACAACGCGCACAACATGAGTCCAGTACAAGTTAAAAAACCTACTAAATATAGTCGTGTAGAAGGGTTTCGCATGGCCATCAACCTTTATGTTTCAATTATTAATGTGGCTTTTCAAACAACTCACACAGCTTACAACACATTAGTCACCCGTCACAATCCGAACCCAATTAATTATTGGTCAGCGCAATTAGATTCTGGCCACTCAACCACATATTCTTCCCAATCTTTATCAACCGTTTGCTCGCTACGAACCCTCCCTCGAACCGACATTCCTGCTTTATGAACCGATTCTGAATCACCCGTTACCAGAGGATGCCAAATCGGTAAATCTTGACCCTCAAACAGCAACCGGTATGCGCAACTCGAGGGTGCAAATTCGACGCATTCCGCCAAATTTTGTGGGGTCAGCACCATACACCGAGGCACCAATTTTTTTCGTTGCTTGTACCGAGTACATCGGCATGCCTTCTGGTCCAGTAAATCACAACACACGTCGGTGTATACCAAAGTGCTGGTCTCGATATCTTGCAACTGATTTAGACAGCACTTAGCGCAACCATCACAAAGAGATTCCCACTCCTGAGTAGACATCTCATTTAAGTTTTTTGATTTCCAGAACGGAACATCTTTCGATTCCGAAAGTGGCTTCCCTAATGCGGCAGTAGATGACTTCTTTAAAGACACAATTTCATATGTAATTTGCCAATATCTGCCATTTTGAGAGCTTTTGTTCAAAACTCATTCCGGCATTTGCAGGACTGGTCGACGGCAATTTAATCAATTCGGGAAGCATACTCGGATCTACCCCTGCCAGTGAAACATCGGGGACTGCATATTTTACAAAATACTTTTCCGCGGCGGCCCCATTGAAAGCGATCAATTTTATAGAGTTCGAAGCCAACAAATCTGAAAACGGATTAACCTCTAATCCCGACGACTTAATATTGCTATCCAAACTTCCTTCCCTATAGGCGCTATGCACTACATCCCACAGCATTATTCCACGTTGGGCCAAACAGCTTACACGGTGACGATAGCTGCTACCAACTTCAAATTCAGCGATTCTGGCCATAATCGACCAAAATTGATTCCTAGGATGAGCAAAATATTGTTGCTCTTGAATTGATGCAACTCCAGGCAACGACCCCAAGATAAGCACAGTCGGTTGTAAATTACCGACTGGGTCAAACCCGGTCGCCATGTCACCAATAAGCGCCTCGGCAGCAGGGGCATCAGGCATAGACCGCCCCCTGCGCAGCAAACGAACACACAATCAGTTGACCGTTGGGTCTAACTCTCCACGTGCATATAACTCGGTCATAACCTCTAAACTAATTGGGCGTATCTTACTGGCGTGCCCTGCTGTCCCAAACGCTTCGTAACGAATAATACAAATATCTGACATAGCTTTGAGCGCCTTGCCCATATATTTACGCGGATCAAATTCGGCGGGGTTATCGTTAAAGAATTGTCGAATCGCGCCGGTTACTGCCAAACGTAAGTCAGTATCGATATTCACCTTACGCACACCGTGTTTTATTCCTTCTTGAATTTCTTCAAGTGGCACGCCATAAGTCTCGCCAAGATCACCACCGTGCTCGTTAATAATCTTGAGCCATTCTTGAGGAACCGAAGAAGAGCCATGCATTACCAAGTGTGTATCCGGTATACGTTTGTTGATCGCCTTTATGCGGTCGATAGCAAGGATATCGCCAGTTGGCGGGCGAGTAAATTTGTACGCCCCATGGCTGGTTCCTATTGCTATGGCCAATGCATCAACACACGTATCTCGAACGAAATCAGCGGCCTCATCCGGGTCAGTCAATAGTTGATCATGACTCAAAACTCCCTCGGCACCTGAGACATCTTCATCACCTGCCATCCCGGTTTCCAAGGAACCTAAACAACCTAACTCGCCTTCTACCGACACACCGCATGAGTGTGCCAACTCGACAACCTTGCGCGTCACCCCCGAATTATAATTGTAGTCAGCTGGAGTCTTCATATCCTCTTTAAGGGAGCCATCCATCATGACTGATGTAAAACCGAGCTGAATTGAACGCTGGCATACCGCCGCTGACGCGCCATGATCTTGATGCATTGCTACCGGAATATGCGGCCATTCCTCAGTCGCGCTTAATATCAGGTGCCGCAAAAAAGGCGCGCCCGCATATGCACGCGCGCCAGCTGATGCCTGCACAATTACCGGGCTATCTGTCTTATCAGCAGCTTCCATAATGGCACGCATTTGTTCCAAATTATTTACATTGAACGCAGGCACGCCATAACCAAATTCCGCCGCGTGATCCAACATTTGCCGCATACTTATTAACGCCATTACGATGACTCCTTCTTGATTTCGATATTTATTAAATTATTCATTATTCTTGACTTACGTTTTCAATATTTACTTTTCCAACCCTTAGTCGCTAATCGGCAGGATTCTGCGTGCTCTAATTATCAGAGCTATTCTTTCCTAAGCTAAACAAACGGATACGAACGTTACTCTATTTAATCTTCCCCCAACATATCAATTTTTTATTTTATACCGAATGTGTAATCTGGAATTTTAAATCGACTTCTACTTTGACAACGTCAATCCTCGGTTACGGAATTGTGACCAACTTAAGCGTATTTGTATTGCCCTCTACGCCCTCAAGATCACCAAATGTAATTAATACTATATCCCCAGAATTTAGCTTCAACAATCCACGAAGCACTTCTACTGCTTGAAAGGGTGGCTCGACATCATTATTTTTATCAACATCCCACAATACAGGGTATACACCGCGATACAAAGTAACCCGATGCACGGTTGCCGCACTGCGTGATAATGCCATTATCGGAATACCTGAACTGATTCGTGACATTAGTTTGGCCGTTTGGCCAGACTCTGTTAACGCCAAAATAGCTCGCACCCCAAGGTGATTCGCTATATACATGGCGCCCATAGCAATTGACTCTTCGGCATCATTTAGCGGTTCATCAACGCGATGTCGAGATATTCGTGCGAGTCGATGACGCTCCGCACCCAGACAGATTCGCGCCATGGCCTCAATCACTTTATCGGGATGCGCACCAACAGCAGTTTCAGCTGATAGCATCACCGCATCAGTACCGTCCATTACGGCATTCGCAACGTCCAAAACTTCGGCACGTGTCGGTATAGGACTCTCCACCATGGATTGCATCATCTGCGTTGCCGTAATGCAGACACAATTTCGTTCCCGCGAAGCATTTATTAATATTTTCTGGATTGCTGGCAATTCCGCGTCACCGATTTCCACAGCCAAATCACCGCGCGCTATCATCACTGCATCAGAGGCATCAATAATTTCCACATGCCGCTCAACCGCCTCAGCTCGCTCAATTTTTGACACAATTGAGCCCTGCCCACCTGCTTCTCGAAGCAAACGACGAGCCAACTCCACATCCGCTGCACAGGTTACAAAGGAGACTGCTACATAATCGGCACCTACTTTAGCAGCTGTCATAATGTCAGCTTTATCTTTTTCTGTTAGCGCGGCCGCCGACAAGCCCCCACCCGCCAAATTCAAGCCCTTGGAATCTGACAGCACACCACCGATAGTAACTTTTGTACTAACTCTTGTTCCTTCAATGCCGGTAACCTGCAGTTCAATAAGGCCGTCATCCAAGAGCAAACGATCACCCGTTGTTACGTCCTCAGCTAGAGGCTGATAGGTAACTCCTACACGATGTTGATCTCCAACAGCACCTTCCAGGCTTGAATCCAATTCAAATTCATCAGATTCAACTAGCTTGATTTTTCCGTCACTAAACTTACCGATTCGAATTTTAGGGCCTTGTAAATCAACCAATATTCCTACAGTCCGGCCTGACTCTCGACTTAAGCGTCGAACCTGCTCAATTCGATCAAGGTGATCTTGCTCATTACCATGCGAAAAGTTAACTCGCACGACATCCAACCCATGCTTGAGCATTTTGGTGAAAACTTTCTCGTCATCGGTTGCGGGACCAAGCGTGGCAAGAATTTTGGTGCGCCGTAAGTGATCTACTTTAGTTTTTGTATTCATTATCTATTGTTTAGCCAACCGAACTTAACGCTTCTAATTTTATTAGCCAAACTTACTTTTACCCTGTTCAAATTAATTCAAATTGTATTGCTGTCCGCAGAATCTTACCTAAGCTGCGGCTCGAGTTTCTAACATCGCAACCGCCGGCAGTATTTTGCCTTCCAAGAACTCAAGGAACGCCCCGCCACCGGTTGAGATATACGAAATGTCCTCAATCACGCCAAACTGGTCAACAGCGGCGAGAGTATCTCCGCCGCCAGCGATCGAAAAGGCACTGCTCCTTGCCACTGCAGTCGCCAAATCTTTAGTACCCCGTGAAAACTGGGGAAACTCAAAAACTCCAATCGGGCCATTCCAAACAATAGTTCCTGCGCCAGCAATTATGCTATCGAGTGCTAGCGAGCTTTGAGGGCCAATATCAAAGATCATCTCATCAGCTTGTACTTCATTGACCGTTTTTAGAACGGCCTCGGTAGACTCTGAATACTGTTTACCACAGACAACATCTACGGGAACCGGTATTGCCGCACCACGAGACTTCATTAGCTCTGTTAGCGCCCTTGCCTCCTCTACTAACTCTTCTTCGTATAAAGATTTACCCACCGGGTATCCCGCCGCCGCAATAAACGTATTTGCAATGCCGCCACCGACAATAAGTTGATCAACAAACTTTGCCAAACTTCGTAAAACGGACAATTTGGTCGAAACTTTAGACCCGCCGACAATCGCCACCAAAGGTCGTTTGGGGTTATCCATCGAGCGCACCAGGGCGTCTAATTCAGCCGCTAACAACGGGCCGGCACATGCTTGCTGGGCATATAAACCTACGCCATGTGTTGATGCCTGGGCGCGATGAGCGGTACCAAAAGCATCCATAACATATAAGTCACATAGCGCGGCATACTGTCGGGCCAATTTCTCATCATCAGATTTTTCACCCTCCCAAAACCGCACATTCTCCAACAACCTAATTCCACTTTTGATCGGCTGTAGTATTTTTGGATGTGAACTCTCTAGCATTACCTTTTCGTTTAAAGCGGCCGACAAATGGTCTGCAATTGGTTGCAAACTTAAGGCTGGGTCGACTTGACCTTCAACAGGACGGCCTAAATGGGACATTATCGTTACGCTGGCTGCATTTTTTATGGCACGGCGCAAGGTCGGCAATGATGCATCTATACGCTTACTACTAGTAATATTACCGTCAACTAGCGGGACATTGAGGTCCTGACGAATGAGTACTCGTTTGCCAGCAAGGTCAATATTGTCAAATGTATTTATCATCCTCTAATGCTACCCAAGTAATCGCTTACTCTGGGCTAGCACATTGTCGACAGTGAATCCAAAATGCTCAAACAATTTAGACGCTGGCGCCGATTCCCCAAAACTATCCATGCCTATAACAGCGCCGTTTAAGCCAACATATTTATACCAATAGTCAGTTGAACCTGCTTCGATTGCCAATCGTCGATCGCAGGATGCTGGTAACACTGATTCACGATAGGCAGCATCTTGCCGGTCAAACTCTGTTGTTGACGGCATAGATACTAAACGAACCCGTACGCCGCTTTCGGTTAATTGTTCATTCGCTAACTGGGCAATCCCAACTTCAGAGCCACTGGCAATAATTATTAACTCAGGTAAACCCTCACAATCTGAAAGCACATAACCGCCCTTCTCGATATTCACCAGATCAATATTATCTCTATTCATATGCGGTAGAGTTTGCCGCGAATACACCATACTTACAGGACTGTCCTGTGACTCGCAGGCGAATTTCCAAGCCACCGCAGACTCAACAGCATCGCAGGGCCTCCAAACGGAATGATTTGGAATTAGGCGTAGACTCGCCAGATGCTCGATCGGTTGATGCGTTGGACCATCTTCTCCAAGACCAATTGAATCATGAGTAAACACAAATAAACTTGGTTGCTTCATAAGCGCGGCCATTCGAATCGCATTGCGCGCATAATCCGAAAACACTAAAAATGTTCCAGCATACGGCTTGAATCCATCATGCAACGATATTCCATTCATTATCGCCGCCATAGCAAATTCACGAACCCCATAATTAATATAATTGCCGCTAGCATCCTCATCGGAAATTGTTTTCGAGCCTCTCCAAACAGTATTATTTGAACCAGTCAAATCGGCAGAACCGCCAATTAGCTCCGGCAGCAAACCAGCGTAGTATTCAAGTGCCCGCTGCGATGACTTACGTGTCGCAAGTGTCGGTCCTTCTTGTTGAGTCGCCTGAATGAATGCCGTAGAAAGTTCTGCCCAGTCTTCGGGCATAGTACCCATCATGCGGCGTCGGTATTCCTCAGCCAACTCAGGGTGTTTACTTTGGTAATCCTCAAGCACCCCCTGCCATTGAGCTTCATCTTGCTGACCTTGCGCACAAGCGTTCCAATCTTTGTAAACCGCTTCTGGGATATCAAACGGTGCATGCGGCCAATCAAGGCCTTCACGCACCAACTGAATCTCTTCATCACCTAATGGTGCGCCGTGACTGCCCGCAGTTCCCTGCTTGTTAGGCGCTCCGAAACCAATAGTCGTTCGACAACAAATCATACTGGGCTTACCGGTCTCAGCAACGGCAGATTGAATCGCCGCATTTATGGCCTCAGCATCGTGGCCATCGACGTCACGCAACACATGCCAACCGTACGCCTCAAATCGTGCTGCAGTATCATCAGTAAACCAGCCGTCCACCGGCCCATCAATTGATATTTTGTTATCGTCCCAAATTGCTACCAATTTACCTAAGCCAAGCGTCCCAGCCAGTGAGCAAGCTTCGTGAGATATTCCTTCCATTAAGCAACCATCACCCATAAACACCCAAGTTCGGTGATCCACCAACGCAAGGCCAGGCTGATTAAATTGTGCCGCTAGTACCTTTTCTGCCAAAGCAAAACCCACCGCATTCGCGATACCCTGACCTAAAGGGCCTGTGGTGGTTTCAACCCCCGGGGTATAACCGTGCTCGGGATGGCCTGGTGTTCGAGACTCAAATTGTCGAAAGTTTTTTAAATCCTCTATGCTTAAATCGTAACCAGTCAAATGCAGCAAAGAATAGATGAGCATGGAACCGTGTCCATTAGAAAGCACAAATCGATCACGATTTTGCCAACCTGGGTTAGCCGGGTTATGTTTTAAGTGACCGGACCATAAAACCTGGGCAATATCCGCCATCCCCATCGGCGCACCGGGGTGTCCAGAATTTGCTTGCTGCACAGCGTCAGCACTTAGTATACGTATCGCATTTGCCATCAAACGCGCATCAACTGTGGTCGTCATTTAGTGACTCCGTTGGTGGAAGTTGGTTAGGAATATTCACGAGGACTATTTGTCAGCTTATCGAGGTTAATCAGCTCAAAATACTGCCGATTTTGCTAGTCGAACTATATACAATGAAGTCACTTTATAACAGGCAAAACCACTATCTAAAAGATACACAATTGGCCAAAGTGCAAATTACCCAACACCAGGACTAGAGGGTTGGAAAAGTATCTAGCAAGGCACTAATATCCGGGATCACCGCGAGCCTTCCTTTTACGTTAACCCCCATTACTGCAAAACGAATATCCAGATCCGTTGGAAGCTCCATTTCAACAGCGGCATCATCAATGGTAACTGTCTTGGGGTTTCCTTCACTCAATATAGCTAGCCTGGAGGCCTCGCCTCTTTCTGGCAAAGGGTTTAGTACTAATACCCGTTGGCCCTTCTTTTTTGAGTTCGCCACTCTAGCGCCTAGCATTGCATCAAACGAGACCACCGGTACTGACACACCTCGCCATTCGACAAAACCCACAAACCAATCTGCCCCGGCTGGTTCGTGACTAATTTTTTTATTGTCAACTATCTCGTCGATTGCCACCCCCGGAAGCAGAACATTAATTTGACTACCCGGCACCATCACGCAATGCACACTGAGCGAATCCAATTGACCAATCATTCAACGTCACCGCTTAGTTGTTTAGGAATACGCGCTTGCAGCACGGCCCTTAGATCACCAATATCATAAGGCTTACCAAGAAAGTCACTGGCTCCCAAATCAAACGCCCGCTGACGATAATGCTCTAAAGTTCGAGAAGAAATTATTGCTACTGGGATATCCATATATTCCGCTTGGTTTGCCTTCCATTCAAGAAAGCCAAACCCGTCTAACCGAGGCATTTCCAAATCGAGTAAGATTAATGCTGGCCGCCGATCAGCGATCTGACGTTGCGCTTCAACGCCATCTCTAGCCATCACTGCCTCTATGCCCATGGCTGCCAAGTCGCGTTCAGCCGCTTTGCGCACAGTTAAGGAATCATCTACTACCAGCACAACGGGTGCATTACCATCAGCACTCACGGTGGCATCAACATGTACTTCAGATTCGATATACGACAACCCTACAAAATTCACTACTAACGCCAATTCCCCATCATTCCCTGGAGTGGTACCCGAAAACAAAGTTAATTGCTCTAAATGCCCTCCGAATGGTCGTAACATAACCTCTCTAGATTCACCGATTTGGTCGACGACAACAGCAATATTTTGAGTTCCACAACGAACCATCAGAACAGGTAATGAGTCGTGGTCTTTACCCTTCCTTCGACCACCAAAATAATCTAGCAAATCAATTAACAAAAAGGGCTCACCATCGTGATCAATGCTAAATCGCTCTCCTGATCGAAGCCTTTTATAATCTTGGGCAGATAACTGCTTTACGCGTTCAATCGTATGCGCAGCAGCCGCATAATCACGCTTTCCTAGTCGAAAAAATAGAACTCTTGAGACTGCCAATGAAACTGGCACGCGCAATACAAAAGTTGTTCCTCCGCTGGATACCGGCTCGAGATCAATCGAACCACCCAACACGTGCAACGCATGCTTTACTGCATCTAGGCCAACTCCTCGACCAGAAACAGCGGTGACTTCTGAGGCTGTCGAAAAGCCGCTACTGGTAATAAATTGAATGACGTTCTGCGGAGTTACCATTTCGACCGATTCTACCAACTCAGCTTCTACTGCCCGTTGCGCTATTTCTTCAAAATTCAGTCCAGCTCCATCATCACTAATCGCTATACGGACATCCCTACCGATATGCTCGCAATGCACTTTTATACTGGCCTCGATTGGCTTGCTGGCAGCTTTTCTCTTATTGGTACTCTCGATACCATGATCCACGGCATTTCTAAGTAAATGTTCTAACGCAGGGCCAATAATATCCAGCACAGCGCGATCAATACCGATCTCTTGACCTGTGATTTCAAACGCAACACGTTTTCCCAGCTGGCGACTAGTTTGCCGTACAACTTGACGCAATTGAGGCGCCAAATCAGCGAATGGTACTAATCGAATCGCCATCACCTCTTGTTGCAACTCTGCTTGCGCAGAACCCTGACGTGCTAATGAGTCTTCAATTCTACCAGCTCTGCTATTTAACTCGGCTTCCAACCCCTTTAAATCATCAATTTCCTCCAACATTGAACGTGTAGCTTGCTGCAGCCGCGAGTATCGATCCATTTCAAGAGGATCAAGCTTTCCAGCATTCGTCCCAGTATTTTCGACACCTGCATCAATCTGAGTTTCAACTTCAACGTTAAAATCGTCTAGCTGATCGGTCAAACTGATCAGTTTCTTCTGTTGCTGTTCCAATGTTTCCCGTAATCTAACTACATCTTCCTCAATCTGGGCGCGAGACACACTGCTACTCGAAATCACGTCTGACAACTTGTCGAGTACAATATAGTCAATATTTACACCACCCTTACCCAGTGCAATATCCGCGACATCAGTGCCAAGTTCGGAATCAATATCGATCGATAGATTGGAAGTTGACGACAGGTCTGGATGTAATTCAAATTCACCGAGTTTCAAATCATTCAAGGCCGCGGCTTCACTCAAAGCTCCGCGTAAGCTATCAAATGGCTCGAGCCGCTGCCCGCTTTCAATCCGTTTAACCGAATCAACGAGCACGTCGTGTGTCTCTTCTAATAAATTTCGAAAAGTTTGCGCTGACGCAGCCGATAACTCCTCTCGGCTTTCCACAAAGCCTTCCGACAAATGCACTAATTCCCCGACCTCGTCAAAACCTGCCATACGTGCACTACCCTTTAGAGTATGTAGTGCTCTTAACAGGCTATCCCGAACTATTTGCCATCGATCTACATCATGAATATCAGACAATTGTTCATTAATCGTTCGCAACACAATGTGGGCTTCATCACAAAACACACTCACCAATTCAGGGTCAATATGTCCCGCGTCCGCGGTAACTTTTGCATCAAGGTGCTGGTCCAGCCCATCGATACCAGCCTTCGCGGTAGCAACAGATAAATCTCGATTCTCCATGCGAACACAATATCGCTCAGCCACACCTTCGCTATCATCCAAGTCGTGGGTAATCAATTGCTTCAATACCTGAGGCCCCTCGGAAAGCAATTGGCCTACAGCGGAATCTGCGAAATCGACGTCTTCATCGCGCAGAAAATTCTCTGAAACCAAACTTAGTCGGGCCACAACCAACTCACCCGAAGCGTTCGCCAAAGTTTTAAGCGACTGCCAAACGCCCAGTGCTTTCGTTCGCGACCGCATTTGCGCCGGCCATCCACTAGCCGTCATTATTGATGCAAGAAAATCAAGTAAACCCTGCGCCTCTTCAATAAAAATATCGGACCCAGACGATGGCTGTGGAGAATCCAAAGAGGTCTTTGCCTCCACGGATTCCGCCTCCACCAAACCCGCCAGCTCAGCTAGAGTTTTTCCTACATCACTAGCAGCAGGGTCCGCTGCCGTTTCTGCCACTGGAAGCGACTGAATCAGTGCACTATATGCGCGCTGATGTTCCGCCTCCCTGGATAACGCAAGCGCTTGAATTGCACTCTTGCCAGACACCTCGTTAACCATCTGACGTAGATCGCCCAGCAGCACTTTCAATGCCTCTACTCCGACCACCGGTAGCGCTACCTTACTATCATAGTGATAGGCGATATAGTCATCCACGTCAGAAAACAATTTACCTATCGAAGTGAGACCCAAGGTCCTAAAGTTGCCCAACAGGGTATGAATCGCCAAACGTAATTTTTGGCTTACCGAGCGATCATCAGTAGCCATCCATTGTTCGATTTCATTAACATGTTTCGACGCTTCTCGGGCAAATACTTGCCGCAACTCTTCATCACCTCGAGCAGCGATAGATTGCCCTGATTCACCTTTATCACCGGCCAATAAAATTTCATGTAAATCATCCGCCTGACGATGCCAGTCAACAAGATCCACATTAGATTCTTCTATATAGTTTGTATTGTGTAATTGGCCAAGTTGTTTGCTAATGGCAGCTAAAAATTTCAGTAATTCAGATGACGGGGCTTGGGCAGCATCAAGCACGATATTGCAAAGAGATTCCGCTATCCAACCCAGCTCACCAGTTGCCTGCAAGCCTGCGGTTCGGCCGCTACCTTTAATGGTATGCATTAGCCGCCGAAAATGTTCTAGCGCTTCTGCCTTCGAAGGTGTTTGTACCACCTGCAATAAATACTTGTTTGCGCTTGGCAATACTTCATTCATCTCTTCAACAAAAACTGCTCTAAGCTCGTCCTCAGTTGAAATAAAGCTGGACTCATCATCGGTGGTATTCAAATCAAAATTGAGATTGATTTCACCCTCATCCAAATCATCATGAATTCGTATTTCGCTAGACGCAGGTTGCTGCTCAGAGCTAGCCAAATCTACTCGTTGGACGTAAAGCTCAATGATCTGCTCCGCCACCTTCGCCATGGATGCTTTAAGCATCGCAACCACTTCCGGAGCAAGCAACCCAGGATCACTTTCAACCACATCCAACAAGCCTTGAACTTCAGTCACGAGGTTAGTTGCGCGTGTTAAACCACAAGTGGCCGACAACGCGTGCATATCTCTTAGATCTCCCCGCAAGGCGGTCAACGACTCCAGCACAGCCGGTTCATGTAGCCAGCGCTGTAAATTATGAGTAGATCGTTCAATAAGTTCTTCTACGTCATCTTGAGAGACCTCCTTCCCGGATGCTCTCTCAAGGTCTCCTAACGACCGTTCAATAAGCTCATCAAGTCCACCGCGCCCGGATTTTAGTGCCCCAACATACGCATCAATCGCACCGACTACGACTGCCAAAGCTTCCAATACCGGAGTTGTTGGCGCTAACTTCCTTGCAAATATAGCCCGAGCAGAATCTGCAGCTCTAGTAAGCAAAAGTGAAGCGCG
>DNHK01000282.1:0-4353 GCA_003485905.1 Gammaproteobacteria bacterium
CATGTTCTTTGCCGCCATTCTCTTTAGGGGACGATATTCAACATCAGTTGCGAGAACAAACTAAGAAAATGGCCCACGCTTTGAAGGTTGTTGGTCTGATGAACGTACAGTTTGCGGTTAAGGGCGATGACATATATGTGCTTGAGGTTAATCCTCGAGCCTCGCGAACAGCCCCATTTGTATCTAAGGCAACATCGGTGCCTCTCGCTACAGTCGCGGCACGTGTAATGGCCGGACAAAGCCTGGTAGATCAAGGTTATACCAAAGAAATTATTCCAAATTATTATGCAGTAAAAGAAGCTGTATTTCCGTTCATAAAATTCCCAGGCGTGGATACCATTTTGGGACCGGAAATGAAAAGTACTGGTGAAGTAATGGGGGTTGGCGAAACTTTTGGGGAGGCTTTTGATAAAGCCCAACAAGGGGCGGGTATGATTATTCCAACCGGTGGCGAGATATTTCTAAGTGTTCGAAAGTCAGATCGTGTGGCGATTCTTGCCATAGGCCAATACTTTGCTGATTGTGGATTTAGCGTATTTGCTACCAAGGGGACCGCTCGAGCACTGGTTGAGCACGGTGTTAAGGTTGAAGTAATAAATAAAGTAAAAGAGGGTCGTCCTCATATAGTCGACCGCATAAAGAATGGCAGGGTTAGTCTTATTGTAAATACCAGTGAGGGTAAACAAAGCCTTAAGGATTCCTATACTATTCGAAGAGAGGCGTTAATGCATAAGGTTACCTATTACACTACCATTGCCGGTGCCAGTGCTGCATGTGAGGCCCTAAGAACTATGGGAAATATAAAAATTAATCGACTACAAGACTTACATAAGGATGTGGCCTGATGGATAGATTTTTATTGACTGTAACTGGGGCGGAAAGACTGCATGCCGAGTTAAAAAATCTTAAAAGCGTTCAACGACCAAAGGTTATTGCGGCGATTGCTGAAGCACGATCACATGGGGATCTGTCAGAGAACGCTGAATATGACGCCGCTAAAGAACAGCAAGCCTTTATCGAGGGTCGAATTGCTGAATTAAATAGTCAACTGTCGATCGCTGAGGTGATTGACCCGACCAAGCTAAACGCAAACGGTAAGGTTGTTTTTGGGGCATACGTAACATTATTTGATGAGCAGAAAGAAAAAGAAGTGACCTATCAATTAGTGGGGAACTTAGAAGCTGATTTGGCTAAAAGCCAAATATCGTTAAGCTCGCCAATGGGTAAGGCCCTGATAGCGAAACAATCAGGAGACGAGGTGATTGTAAAGGCGCCGGCGGGTGATCAGGTTTATGAAGTGTTGTCGGTTCGTTACCAATAGTCAAAAGCAATACGTTAGTTAGAATGTGTTGCTAGAAATAGTTTCCTCCGGGTTTTTACAATGTTAAACGCGGTCTGAATTTCAAATGCAACGATTAAGTAGCCTCTTACTGTGCCTGTGGCTTGGAGCGTTTTTAGCGATTGGTGCCCTCGTTGCTCCAGCTATCTTTGACGCTGCAGAAACGAGTTCACAGGCAGGACTGATTGCGGGCGTGGTATTTGAACGATTAAATATTTCTGGCATTTGTTTTGCAGCAGTCATTATTTGTGTGCAGCGTCCAATAGTTGGTCTGGCAACTGTTTTACTTGGTTTGGTTGTATTGCTGATATTAGTCAGCCAGTATGTAATAACGCCTAAAATAGAACTACTTAGAGACTTGTCGGGCGGGGTGTTTCGCAGTGGCAGCAGCGAATATCAGGCATTTTGGAAATGGCATGGAATTTCTAATCTTTTGTTTTTAGTTGAAGCGATTTTTGTAACGGCGGTGCTATGTTTGAAATTCAAGGAAAACCAAAACTAAACGCTTTTATTCGGCGTTTTACTCGCTACTTTATGGTGGGTGGGTTATCCGCGATTATAGACTGGACGTTATTTGCGACATTTTACTATTTAGGTGGTGTGCACTATCGTATCGCTGCCTTATGTTCTTTTTCGTTGGCTTTCGTATTTAATTTTTTCACCGGTCGAAAGTATGCCTACGCGCCGACTAGTCGTGGCGCCAAACGCGAAATGGTACTTGTTTTGCTCGTTAGCTTGGTTGGCTTAGGGATTAATGATCAGATATTAAAACTGAGTGTAGAGACGTTTGGCCTAGAAGAAATGATTGGTAAAGTAATCGCTACTGGAGTTACTTTTGTTTGGAACTTTTCTGCACGCCAGTTCTGGATATACCGTGAAGTAACTTCTAGTGAAAATGAAGGGCAATAGCTACTAAGTAGGTATTGCCGCCTGGCGGGTAATTTGCAGGTACTATTTTAGCGAAGGACCAATAATTTTGAGGTTAAGACGTTTAAGCGAACTCGATCTTACTTTTTTTTGCTTTACGAAAAAGAACGCCAACTCTGCCAATCAATTGTATAGGTTCAGATAGTGTCTCAGAGCAAGCTTTTGTAAGCATCTCGCTTCGTTCTTCTTTATTTCCGGCGGGCAATTTTATTTTGATAAGTTCGTGATGTTCCAGCGCGATCTCTATCTCGCTAAGTACAGATTCAGATAGACCCTGAGACCCAATCGAAACGACCGGTTTTTTGTCATGAGCCATACCGCGCAAGGAGCGTTTTTGTTTTCCGGTAAGATGCATTTTGATTACGGTAGAATGGTGTCTATAGCTGGTTGATTAATATAAATTTTACAGCATTAAACGATTGAGATTTGGATAAATTGGGGCCTTGACGATATGGTCTCCCAAATACTTGCAGGTTGAACCAGAGCTTGAAAGAAATAGATGGCAAAGAAGAAAAAATCGTGGATAAACCAACACTTAAATGATGGTTGGGTGCGTGAAGCGAATAAACAGGGTTATCGATCCAGAGCGGCCTTTAAGTTAGAGCAACTGGATAAACAAGATAGATTGTTTAAGCCAGGACAAATAGTGGTCGATCTTGGTGCAACGCCAGGCGGGTGGTCGCAATATCTCGCTCGTAAACTCGCTGGGAAAGGCAACATAATTGCGATCGATATCTTGTCGATGGTCGATATTGACGGCGTAAGTTTTCTGCACGGGGATTTTAACGACATTAGTGTGCAGGAATCCTTCGCAAGCCTACTGAATGGAGAAAAGGCAGATATTGTAATTTCTGATATGGCCCCCANNCCTGTAGACCTTGTAATTTCTGATATGGCCCCCAATATAAGTGGAGTAAAAGATAAAGATGAAGCAGGGTTTGCCGATCTGTTCTTCTCAATCTTGCAGTTTGTTAGCAATAATTTGCGATCGGGTGGAAATCTGGTTGTTAAAGGGTTTGAGGGGGTTGCAGCTGGTGAACTACGCAAAAGCTGCAAACGAGAGTTTCAAACGGTGAGTATCAGAAAACCATTAGCCTCCAGAGATAAAAGTAGAGAACACTATTTAATTGCTAAGGGCTATTTTGGGCCTAACAAGGTGAACAAGGGCTAATTAAGGTTTGTTTAATGGCCCCGGCACTAGCTTCTAGCTTAGACTATAATTGTTAGTCCATGAATTTGTTATCAAGTTATATAATACCGATTAGCAGCTATGGCAGCATAGCGACAAATAGGTGCACAATTAGGCACACAACTTTTCGAAAATATGTTTGTCGGTAAAATGTATATCGAGTTTTTATAGAGAATTTTAGATAAATTGCACCATAAAGTGGGTAAAGCGAAGTGAATAAGTTTACGACGAATGTTTTGATTTGGATCTTCATAGCTATGGTCTTGGTAGCTATGGCAAATACTTTTTCGGCTCCGGCAGTGCAGTCGTCGGCGCTGAACTACACCGCTTTTATAGCCAAAGTGCGAGCGGGTGAAATTGAGCGTGTCACGATTAGCGGTAATCAGATCTCGGGGGATGAAATTAGCGGTGCAAGCTTTAGTACTGTTGCTCCAGAGGATGATCATCTGGTGACCGAATTGCTTGAGCATGACGTGACGATTGATGTGCAGAATGAAGAGGGGCCAGGGTTGCTTTGGCAGATGCTCATAAGTTGGTTTCCGTTAATACTGATTGTGGGTGTTTGGATTTATCTTATGCGTCAAATGCAAGGAGGCGGGGGGCGTGGTGCAATGAGCTTCGGCAAAAGCAAGGCTCGGATGCTGAATGAAGAAACAAATAAAACCACGTTTGAAGATGTCGCAGGTGTAGAGGAAGCAAAAGAAGAAGTCGGCGAGCTGGTGGAATTTTTAAGTGACCCTAGTCGTTTTCAAAAACTTGGCGGAAGGATTCCGCGTGGAATATTAATGACCGGTAGCCCGGGTACGGGTAAAACGTTACTGGCAAAAGCCATTGCTGGTGAAGCGAAAGTTCCGTTTTTCTCGATTTCTGGATCTGATTTTGTCGAAATGTTTGTCGG
>DNHK01000282.1:4448-9279 GCA_003485905.1 Gammaproteobacteria bacterium
CCTTGCATTATTTTTATTGACGAGATCGACGCCGTTGGCCGTCAACGCGGGGCAGGTTTGGGGGGTGGAAATGACGAACGTGAGCAGACTCTGAATCAGTTATTGGTTGAAATGGACGGATTTGAGGGTGGTGAAGGTGTAATTGTTATTGCAGCCACCAATCGACCTGATGTGCTTGACCCTGCGTTATTGCGGCCAGGGCGCTTTGATCGTCAAGTACACGTGCCCCTACCTGATATTCGTGGTCGTGAGCAGATTTTGCTGGTTCATATGCGTAAGGTTCCAATTTCAAAGGATGTTGATGCGAGTGTGATTGGCCGTGGAACACCCGGGTTTTCGGGTGCAGATCTTGCGAATCTTGTTAACGAAGCGGCTTTGTTTGCAGCGCGTGGCGGCAAGAAGTTGGTTGAGATGGAAGACTTTGAACTAGCTAAAGACAAGGTATTAATGGGTGCTGAGCGGCGCTCGGTGGTAATGCCAGAGGAAGAGAGACTGAATACTGCCTACCATGAGTCGGGGCATACCGTAGTCGCGAGAGTGCTGGAGCATACTGATCCGGTTCACAAGGTGACTATTATCCCACGCGGTAGAGCGTTAGGTGTGACTATGCAGCTGCCGGTAGAAGATCGCTACAGCCACAATCGTGAATACTTGCTAGCGAGAATTGCCGTGCTTATGGGCGGTCGAATCGCCGAAGAAGTGTTCATGAATCAGATGACTACCGGTGCTTCAAATGACTTTGAGCAGGCGACAAATATGGCCCGCAATATGGTCGTTCGTTGGGGTATGAGCGATACTCTTGGCCCGCGTGTTTATGGCCAGGACGACGGTGAGGTATTCCTAGGTCGGGATATGACCTCAAATAAAAACATCAGCGATTCGATGGCCGAAAAGGTTGATGAAGAGATTAACCGTATTATTGACGAAGAATATAAGCGCGCGGAAAAGGTCATAAAGAAAAACAAAGAAAAAATCGAAGTAATGGCTAAGTATTTGATGGATTGGGAAACGCTCAACGCTCTTCAGATAGAAGATATTATGAATGGCGGTAATCCGCGGCCGCCGGAAGACAGCGATTCCAAATCATCAAAACCCAAAAAAACCAGAAAGAAAAAGATAAAGCCGCAGGTTGATAAGCCAGCGGGTGATCCAGCTTAGTTTGTTTTAAAACTAATCATTCATAGTCTTTAAGATGGTCGCTAAAAAACTATCTTAAAGACTGGTTAGTTCTTACATAATTAAAAAAACTTGAGCCCCTTTGCCACACTGATCGCCGAATCGGCGCATCCTATAGTGATGGCCATAGTTAATCTCACTCCCGATTCGTTTTCGGATGGTGGTGTATACCTAGAGCCAAAAGCCGCCATCGACCGAGGGTTGGAAGTATTTGAATTGGGTGCAGATATCGTCGACATTGGTGCAGAGTCTACCCGGCCCGGTGCCATTCCTGTCTCCGAACAAGAAGAGCTAGATCGGCTGTTGCCGGTCATCACAGAGTTAACCAGACAAGGTGTCACGGTATCAGTTGATACTATGAAGCCTACCGTTATGTGTGCCGCTGCAAACGCTGGCGCAACCATGATTAACGATGTTAACGGACTGGCGGCCGACGGTGCGGTAAAAGCTGTAGCTGAGTTAGAAATACCAGTTTGCATTATGCATATGCAAGGTGAGCCTCGCAGTATGCAACAACAACCGAATTACGTTGATGTTGTCTCCGAGGTGGTTGACTATTTATCTGTTCGCGCAAATGCTGCAATAGAGGCGGGCGTGGCCGAACACAATATTATTTTAGACCCAGGATTTGGCTTTGGTAAAACGGTTAGGCATAACTTTGAATTACTGGAGCACCTGCCACGACTAACTGATCTCGGGTTTCCGGTGCTGGCAGGAGTTTCACGTAAATCTATGATAGGTGAGATTACCGGTAGGCCAGTTGAACAAAGAGTTATTGGTAGCGTGGTTTTGGCGTATCGTGCTATTCAACAAGGAGCAAAAATTGTTCGTGTGCACGATGTGTCAGAAACAATTGATATGATTAAACTCCACCAGGCAACACTAACTGCAAGATAAAGGGGAAACAGTGAGCCAAGATATTGCTAGAAAAAAGTTTTTTGGTACTGATGGTATTCGGGGGCGTGTTGGTATCGAACCAATAGTTCCAAAAACAATTGTTCACCTGGGTTGGGCCTTAGGTGAGGCCCTGCGAGCTGAGCATGGTTCCGGAACCGTTGTAATTGGTAAAGATACTCGTATATCAGGCTACATGTTTGAATCATCGCTAGAAGCTGGCTTGTCAGCAGCAGGGATGGACGTGATGTTGATTGGTCCATTGCCGACTCCGGGTATTGCCTACCTTACGCGTTCGTCCCGAGCTTTAGCTGGAATAGTAATCAGCGCTTCGCATAATCCTTATTATGATAACGGAATAAAAATATTCTCGGGGGCAGGCTTTAAGCTTTCGGATGAGGTGGAGGCCAAGATAGAGGCATTGATGGGAGAGCCAATGGAGGTTGTCGATGCTGCAGAACTTGGTAAAGCAACTCGCTACCCGGATGCCGCAGGGCGCTATATCGAACACTGTAAGGCCACCGTGCCAGACGATTTTTCTCTGGCCGGTATAAAAATTGCCTTAGATTGCGCTGATGGCGCGGCTTATCATGTCGGCCCTGCCGTCTACAAAGAGTTAGGTGCAGAGGTTGAATGCATAGGCGTCGAGCCCGACGGTTTAAATATCAATAGCGGTGTTGGTTCTACCCATATGGAGGCTATTCAAAAACATGTAAAAGCATGTAACGCTGATATTGGTATATCTTTGGACGGAGATGCTGATCGGGTTTTGATTGTCGATGCTGACGGCGAAGTGATTGATGGTGATTCAATACTTTACTTGATGGCAAAAGCGCGACTACGCCAAGGTGAGGACGTGTCAGGAGTAGTGGGCACGTTGATGTCGAATTTGGGAATACAACGAGCGGTAGAAGCCATGGGCGTTAAGTTTGAGCGAGCAGCCGTGGGCGATCGATATGTAATGCAATTACTTCATGAAAAAAATTGGAAATTAGGTGGAGAGTCTTCTGGGCACCTGATTGATCTTGATAAAACTACCACGGGTGACGGCATAGTGTCTTCTTTACAGGTGGTCCGTGAGCTCAAAGAATCAGAAAAAACACTCAAGCAATTGCTTGAAGGTGTGAGTAAATTTCCAATGCTCATGATTAATGTAGATGTCTCGTCTGCTGTGGGAATTGACGCTCGGCTTATTTGTGATTCAAATACTGTGCAGGATGCTGTGAGAGAGGCTGAAAAGGTTCTGGGTCAAGATGGTAGAGTCTTGCTTCGACCATCGGGTACAGAGCCTTTAATAAGGGTGATGGTTGAGGGTAAAGATGCACAACAGGTTGATGATTGGTGCCACAAGGTTGCAAGCTGTGTAGAGCAACAACTTCTCCAATATTCATAAGCTTTATTTGAATAATAAAACGCCACCGATTTAGCGGTTATTCGCCATGCTTAACAGCTGCATTTTGGTTGCTTTATACAGTGTGGGTGGTTAACATCCGCCCTCGATTTTGTGCTATGCGAAGATATACTGTTAGTTTGGCACCTCGTAGGGTTCGAATTAAATAATGCAGCAAGTTAGACGAAAACTGGTCGCTGGGAATTGGAAGATGCACGGTGATCCGGCTTTAGTTTCGCAACTAGTGCCCGGCATTGTCACGGCTACGCAAAGCCTGAATATGGATGTACTGTTCATACCTCCGTATACAAGTTTGGCAGCTGTGTCTGAACAGGTCAAAAACACACACTGTTTTGTGGGCGCACAGAGTGTCAGCGAACATTCTGAAGGGGCTTACACTGGTGAGATCTCGACTAGAATGTTATTGGATCTAGATTGTAGGTTTGCGTTGGTTGGTCATTCCGAGCGTCGCAGTATTTTTGGTGAAAGTAATGCTGATGTGGCAGCCAAGTTTGTTGCGGCAAAGCAGGCAGGGTTAGAGCCGATACTGTGTGTAGGGGAAACTTTACAGCAACGAGAAAGTGGCGATACAGAACAGTGCATAGCTGAACAATTGAAGGCAGTTACTGATGTGCTAGAAAGTATCGGTGGCGCGAATGGTTTGAATGGAGCCGTCGTTGCTTATGAACCCGTTTGGGCAATTGGTACCGGGCAGACAGCAAGTGCCGAACAAGCGCAGGCGGTTCATGCGTTTATCCGTGGCCAGATAGCAGGGCTAAATAGTGGCATCGCTGACGAGCTTAGGATTTTATATGGCGGCAGTGTCAATGAAAGTAACGCGGGTGAATTATTTGCCCAAAACGATATTGATGGTGGGTTGATTGGCGGTGCGTCATTAAAGGCGGACAGTTTTTCGGCGATTTGTCAGGCAGCGTCGTAGAGGTCTTGGGCGTTTATAGTCTGGGTTTAGTTTAGGTTACATAGGTATACCAAAGAGAATTAACATGACAGCAAACATATTATTAGTGATCGATGTTTTCGCGGCTATAAGCCTTATTGTTTTGGTGCTTTTACAACAGGGTAAAGGTTCTGATATGGGCGCCGCGTTTGGCGGTGGCGGATCACAATCAGTATTTGGTAGCCGGGGTTCGGCTAATTTTTTCAGTAGGGCGACATCCACTTTGGCAGCGGTGTTTTTTCTGAGTAGCTTGGGCTTAGCTATGGTTTATACGCAAGCTGTAGAAGAAAATTCGGTGACGGATTTGCTGCAAGAAGAAAGTGCAACGATAGAACAAACACTCGAGCCCGCAGTAGAATCTGACGTGCCCGCAGTAACTGCGGGCACGTCAGATTCTACTGCGGGCTCGAGTG
>DNHK01000253.1 GCA_003485905.1 Gammaproteobacteria bacterium
CGAGGTGCCACTTCGAGATGGTGAGCCGCAGTACGGTAATTTTGGGATATTGGTTCATGATGGATGGGCGTTTGCCAGCGATCCGTATGCCGGTACGATTCAGATGTTCAATTTGGATACCTTGTTAAGTGATGAGCCGGAACGCGAGTTTATTTCAATCGATCACGACGCACCTGACGGTATGGCGTGGTCGCCGATCAGAGTAGGTGTGATGAGCCGTGAGTAAGCTATAAGTGATCAAGAAAGTCGGTTTTAGACGACTGTCTATTTACCTTATGATCCTATCAATCGGGGCTTGGAGATTAAGCTTTGATGATCTGACGGCGCAGATGTCTGCGCCAAAAGTAAATGATGCGGAGCATTTTGTGACGATCTCGTTATGGAGGAATAACGACTGTAGTGGTGAGCCGGTCGCATCCAATAGTTTTCCCGTAGATTACGGCAACGAGCGTTGTTATAGCTGGCCTGGGCGTTCAGGAGCAAATTCGGCGACAAACTTCATGTGCGCCGCCGATAGTTTTTCTTACACGCAGTGGACAACATTAACCTGCAGCGGCGGCATGAATCCACCCGGAACGGTTAAAACAAATTATTCAGATCAATGTACGCAGGATGTGCCGCCGGCACTTTATGCGAAAGTTACCGACTTTAGCGGTTGCGAAAGTTCGCAATAGACCAGGCTCACAGAGCTTATTAATAAGCTAAATTAGAGCGTACATTCATAGCGCTTAATCTGTGTGCCGGGCGACCATGCCCAATGCCCGCTGAGAGTAACCGGTTCAGAATAATACATTGGGTCAGTAACGCGGGCGGTCCAGTCTAGCCGCGTGTCGTTCTCGCTTAGGGTGAAGTGTTCAACCACCGTCGCCGCAGGGCTTTGGGGTGAACCAACATCATCAAAGAACGGGTAATCGATTCCTGTGGTGGTGACGACTAAGGTATTGTCCTCCCAGCTGCCTACAGAATATCCCATATGTGGTGCAGTTAGTTCAGGCGGCGCTGGGCGCGGGGTCATATATATCGTTCGGACACCATCCCATTCTTCCAGACGCATGATGATTGTGTCGTCTTGATTGGTAAATTCAAATGGATATGGATTATCCATAGCTACCGGTATGCCTGGTGGAATGCATTTTAGGGCGGGATCGTCTGTCAGAGGGTCCCACGAATCTTTGGCGGCCTGACCTTCAGGTGTCAACGGCCAGACGTACAATCCAGAACCTGTGACTGGTCTGGACACCGGCACCCAAACTCGAAATATTCCCTGCGCCGCTATCCGGGATTCTGCAATCAACTCATCTGCTATAGCTAGCTCATTTGCTCGTGGATCGTTAAAGTTGGGTAGCAAACGTGCTGCGAGGTTTGGGTTTAAAATAACCTCTTCGCCGTTGGCAAAATTAATACTTACTGCGAACATTGTATCCAGGCCGTGCAGAGAGGCTGGACCAGAAACACGAAGTGTTTCTCCCACTTGTAGTGCGTCTTTGCCTACACCATTACGTTGTAAGGTGTTTAGTGAACCCGCCTCCATATCCCAAATGGTTTCGCCCCCAAGTTCATCAGTCGCCTTCAATTTGAACCGTATGTGCGGGTTTCGCCATACGACCGATACCACCTCACCTTCAACTTCTACCAGCTTGCTCATGTCGTAAAACGCGCCAAATGAATGATGCGCGTTTCCGATAGTGGGTAGGCACAAAGTGCACACAATTAAGTATTTGAGAACTGACAACCATTGTTTCGGCTGGGGTATTTCAGCCATCGGCACTACAGTTCTAATAATACTTTGGATATTCATTTCACGGTTTGTGTTTATTCCGGAGGTGTTACGCAGTGGAAGCTCTCGGCATCATTTGAATCCAGATCTGCTGCTTTTAGTCTGGCTACTTGAGGGTAGGGGCACCAGGGGCGCGATATCCCACGTTGCTCGTGAGAAGCGAGGATGGAATCTGGTGCCGTGCCTTCAACAACCCATTTATCGATTGCTGTCAAAGCAGACTGGATATAGTTGTTAGGCCCGTCACCACCCTGACAATGGCCCATTCCAGGGGCCATAAATAGTCGCACATGATCTCGAAAATCATCTTTTCCTCGCTTGCGGGATACAGTGCTATCCATGGCTTCATATATCTCAATTGTGGGGTAGGGCGTTACATTAGTATCTGCCCAACCGTGATACATGATTGCTTTGCCTCCGCTTTGCACAAATGGAGTTACATCCGGGTTGTCCGCTCGACTAACGGTTGAGAAGTAGCTGGAATCAGCAGCCGCCACTTGTTCAGGATTATCTATACTGAACTCGTTGAGTAGATCCATGCCAGGATCTTGAAACCAGGCGCGACTCAGGTAATCACATCGACCAGTGCCGGCTTCATTTGTACAGTTCGAGTTTAGAAATGCCTGCCAACCACCACGTTGACCCCCAGATTCACCACCAGGGACCGCTCCAGGGTAAACCCTCTCACCTGTTTGCGTGACTGGTCCTTGATAAACGGTTTGTACAAAATCGAGCTGAGTGTCAGTTAAGCAGGCAGCAGCTGCATTTGTTGATTCACAGCTAAGTTCGGCAGGATCGAAGTCGCATTGTCGAGGATCATCAATGATTCGGTCTGCAAGACCATCTACTGCATCACAGTTGCTCAAAACAGCTTCTTTTATCGACGCCAGTTGCTCATCACTTAGTGTCTCTTCTTTTGTGTTGAGCGCATGGATTTGTTGCCCTAACCATAACTGAGACATATTCAATCGAGTCAGAGAGTAAACAGGCGCCCCGGCAACAATGCCATCGAAATCATTAGGATAACTCTGCATGGCTCTTAGCCCTTGTCGTCCACCTGTCGAGCAACCGAAGTAATATGAATATTCTGGTGCTTGTGTGTAAAACTCATCGACAAACTGTTTGCCTACAACGGTGGTTAAATGGATTGCACGATGAGAGAAGTCATCCAGGGTTACATTGTTCGGAAGCATAGTGCCTGAGTCAGATTCCTTCATAACCCAATTTTCTGCTGTGCCTCTGACGCTAGTATGCCCTGTATCGGTTTGGCCTGTTGCGTAGCCAAGCTGTAGTGCCGCTGTAATTCGATTTTCACCTTGGAAGGAGCCAGCGGTGCCACCGTTTCCAACAACTAAAAACTTGCCGTTCCAATTCGATTCGTCAGGCAAGCGAATTCGAAATTTGATCTGACTTTTTCCATCTTCAGCATTAGCGATGCTACCTTCTACCTGACAATATTCGCCTGTATCAGCGATTGCTTCGGCACCGCTAAGCGTTATCCCATATGGCGAGTCCGTAGCCAATTGCTCAAAAATAGATAGCTCGCAATCGGCTGCGTAAGAACTCAATGGCGTGAGTAATAGCAGGGCGGTTTTTAAATACCGTTTATTTTTGATCATATTTAATTGGTAGTTAGTCCGTGTAAGCTTATTGTCAGGGCAAACATTGTATTGCTCAGGAGCTCTGATTTTCGGCACGTTGTTTCGCGCGCTCCTTCGAGATTACAGAGAGCGATTCCAGTACCACTAGTAACGAAGTTATCAAAACTACGGCGTTTATAGCCATCAGCAAATAATTACCCGCTCGCAGGAACTGCATAAAGATGATTGTCGATGCGAGCGCCGACATACATAGTACAAAAACCATCGGAATCAAGGTAACCAAAGCTGGGCGTTTTTTCTTTATTAGCATGACCGACAGCACTAATAAGGTCATACCAGCCAATATTTGATTAGTAGAGCCGAACAGCGGCCAGATAGTCATTCCGCCGTTACCTTCTGTGCCTCCAGCACCAAATGCCAGTACAAGGCACGTACCAACCGCTATGCCGGTGGCAACAACACCGTTGGTGATCCACTTAATATTGTAGATTTCGCCCCACTCCTGAATTATATAGCGTTGCAATCGAACTCCAGAATCCATCGTGGTACCGGCAAATAACGCCACCATAGTGGCGAGTAGCGTTGAGGCAAGTCCAGCTGATATTCCCCAGCCGTTTTCAATGAGATTCGCGCCACCGGTAATAAAGGCACCGACAGAACCCGCCCCAAAATGAGAATAGGTTTCGTGCCAGGCCTCAGGGCTTGCCGCAAGAGCCACGCCGGTAACTGCAATAATCGTAATAAGAGCTAAGGAACCTTCACCTAAAGCTGCGAAATAACCAACAAATCTTGCATCGGGTTCCTTATCGAGTTGTTTTGAGGTGGTGCCAGACGCGACGATTCCATGGAACCCAGAAACTGCGCCACAGGCGATAGTGACAAACAGTAATGGCAGTAGTGACGGCGTGCCTTCTGCAAGTTGGTTGTTAAATGCTGGTGCAGTTATTTCTGGGCCAGAGATAAGCACCGCACCGTATAACAGCAACAAACCTACCGCCAGTTGCATACCATTAATAAAGTCCCGTGGTTGCAGCAACATCCAGACCGGCAGCATTGAAGCGATTGCCGCGTAAACAAACAGAATAACAATCCAGGTCGCGGGTATCCCTAAACCAGGCAAGCCCGATGGCAGGCTAAGTGGTATTTCGCTTCCCGCATAAATAGAAACATAAAGTACCGCAACACCGATAGCTGTTAACACACCAAGTTTCATCATATTGCGATGCAATAGCTGACCTATTACTAAAGCCACCGCGATTGCCGACCAGGCTGGCAGTACCGCACTAGGCGTGCTTACAAAGGCATTGGCTATTACTACGCCAAATACAGAGTTCACCATTAACAAAACTAAAAAAACCACCACCATGTATAGCGCGCGGGTACGCGGCCCGATAACATTTTCTGACAATGCACCGATTGATTTGCCCTTATGGCGCACACTGGCCCAAAGCGCGCCCATATCGTGTACGCCGGCGAAAAATATGGATCCAAAAACAACCCAAAGAACTGCGGGTACCCAACCCCAGTAAACGGCAATCGCGGGGCCAACGATTGGTGCAGCGCCAGCCACAGAAGTGAAGTGATGCCCCCACAACACATATTTATTAGTGGGAACGTAATCAACGCCATCTTCAAGCTCGTGGGCAGGTGTTTTAAAATCAGGATCAAACTTAAATATGTGGATAGCCACATACTTTGAATAAATAAACCAGCCGAAACACAGGCCAATGAGACCGAGAATTAGAATGGTGATTGCGCTCATGCTACAGCTCCTTAAATTAAACGATTAAGATTGATTTAGTCCGGTTGATGCAGACCTTTGTTATGGCTGACGTGAGGCAACATACGCTGATATTGCAATAATATCGTCCATAGTGAGTCGGTTTACGGCCAGTTGCATCGTAGCTGCCATTGCGCCATTTCTATTACCTTTCTGCATATCGTGCAATTGACGGCCAATATAACTTGGTTGACGGCCAGCTATGGGCGGGCCTATCACAGTTCCACGTAAATCTTGCCCATGACAGGTTAAACATTCGACGCTCACGTCTCCACCCGTGGTAACCAGCTCTTCACCACGCGCCAGACTGCCGACAGGGGCATAGGCAATCATCCCGGATCTTGGATTACGCAGGTAGTTAGTATCGTAGGTACTTTTAGGTAACTCGATTAGCCGCTGCCCAAGTGGCTCTGTTTCATCACCTTCGTTTTTAGTAAATAGACCATTGCGTGAGGCAGAGAACTTTGGAACGGTATCGGACTCAACGACTTCAACCCAGGGTTTAAATGGTATCGAAGAGTAGTATTCAGCCGCCTGTCTGGCTTGCTCGGGAGTTAAGGCTCTTGCCATTGCCGCCATTTCAAAGCCATTTGCTTTGTGCGGGTCAGAAGTGACTCGTTTACCTGTGGCCAAATCATCAAGCTGTTGCAAAAAGTATTCTACCGACAAGCCAGCGACCGGTGCATTTTGCATCAAGCCTTGACCATTTGGTAAATGACAAATTGCACAGGCCCGTAAGCCAATTTCCTCGTTGCCGTGTGCCACAATTTCAGGCATTGGCGGGTGATCCCCTGGAAACCAGTCAGCAGGGCTAAAAGTCGAGGTGATTACCGCTAACGTAAATTCCAATTCGCTGCCTTCGACCTGCAACAATTTGTTGGTCGGGTCTTTGGGCATTCCTCCCGGTCGGTCACAATCTCTAGGCCTGCTGCCCAAACAGCTTTGTGACCAGTCTTCCGGTGGTTCTGGTGGCGTAATGTAGCCGTATGCCCAAAGCGGAAAATCAGCTTGATGTGACGGGGCGACTGATTCCTGTGCGTGTACTTGTGTAAGTGCGCCAATTAATAGGCCAATCAAAACAGGTATCAATTTGCGATTGCGTTTGGTCATTATGAATCTCCGTACTAGCTTTTTGCGGCCCATCAATAGACAGGCCGCATTCAGCAGGGGTATTAGTACTTAATTACGTCAAATTAGATGCGGTCCATCTGGTTCTCGCAATCCCATTCTCCAATGGCGATCTCGGGACGCCAAATAAAATAACGGTTCAATTCGAACGGTTCAGTGAAGGTTTCTGGGTCATTGAAGGCAATGCTGTAGTTGAGTCGTTGCTCATCTTCGCTCAACGAGAGGCGCTCAGTAGTCTGAATATTATCGGTCTGCGGAGTACCGCGATCGTCAAAATCAGGCGCATTTATATTGGTGGTTTCAATAACCAGAGTGTCTCCATCCCAGTGACCGCGGGAATACCCAAGAAAGGAGGATTCTTCAGGTGGGCTATCGTCATTCATATGAATCTCGCGTTCGGTGTCATCTTCTTCGAACACTATTACGATGTCATCACCGCGGCGAGTTATTTCCAGCGGTATCGGGGTGATCATCAAAATAGGCATGCCTTTTTCCCAACAACTCAATAGTTGGTCAGAAGATGGGTTCCAGTCCGCTTTGATCTGCGCCGCTTCTGCTGTCAGTGGGTAGTCTCCTTTAAACATTGGGAAGGAGTCACGATCGTTTAATACGGTCGACCAAACACGAAATATGCCATCGGCGCTGGCACGAGCGTTTTCGGCAATTTGATCATCGAAAACGGAATCGAGTAGCTCACCATCTGTAGAGACCGTAAAGTAGGCCTCTGATCTTGTTGCAACCAGCACCTCTGTGCCATTTGGTAACAATACATTTCGGGCCCACATCTCTGGTTCTCCGTGGCGAGAAGGATGACCATAAATTTTTATCTGGTCCCCAGGTTTCATAAACCGTTGGTCTAGTCCGCGCTGCTTTAATACGCTCAATGCAGAGGCTTCAATTTTCCACTCTTCTGTCGTGCCGTCGGCAGCTGTAACATCCATCGTGAAACGAATATGCGGGTTACGCCAAGTGATATTTGTTAACACGCCTTCAAGTTCAGCCCTTTCTTCGGGATTGAAGAATCCCAGAGTACTGTGATGCGCTTGCGCTAGTCCGCTTACTAATAGCAAGATAACCACTGATAGATATCGATTCATAATTGTCTCCTCAAAATTTAATTCTTAGTTGTAACCTGTTAAAAATATCGTGGCAATTTTTCAATTTGCCGGCTTGTTAGTATAAAGATACAGCCAAATGCTTATTCAGGATTGCATTCGTACGCACCAAATTCTTGATCGGTTCGTTTGAGCAACTGACCACCAGTAATAGGCTCAGAATAATAAACCGGCTCATGCACTACCCAGCTAATCTGAAGGTCACCTGACTCTGGTTAGACCGATAAACGCTCAACCATGGTCATCTGATCGGTACGCAGTGCAGACCTGACAATAACCCCACTGTCGAATGCCGCGGTATCAATTATTAGTGTGTCATCCTCAAAACGGCCAATTGAATGCCCCATTTCACTATGCGGTAAATCGGCAGGATGTTCAGTTAGATTCATGTGGACGGTTCGAGTAACGTCCATGGATTCATGATGGATGATTATGGTATCGCCCTCTTGTTTGATCG
>DNHK01000115.1 GCA_003485905.1 Gammaproteobacteria bacterium
TAGCGGCCACGTTCGCCCTTGCCGAGCACGCGTGGCACGCGCAACCCGGCCTCAGCCAAGATGGCCGCGCCGTCCCACTCAGTACGTGCACTGACCACTGGCTTGCGCAGACGATACCAGTCCTTGAGCACTTCCCTCCATCCACAGCCGAGGTGCCGTTTGACGAAGATATGGTGCTCACCCAAACGGGTTTCATACGTTAACCGGTGCTTTTCCTCCCGGTGGGTAGTTCCTTTAGCATGAAGAAACCACTCAAAAGTATTGGTGTCTTCGGGCAGGGCGGCTTTTAGAGCTGGATCGAGTTCGAGATACATTAGAAGAGAGTCTATGTGAAATTATCTGGATGCGAGAATGCTTTCAATCAGTTCGGCAGCCTTCGTATGGCAACTGTATAAATCCTCAGCTGCTGCATAGGCTAGGGCGTTCTGGCGCATTGTTCTTCTTTGCTCTGGCGATTGAATGAAGTTTTTTACCGTTTGATTCAGAGTGTGTTGAGAGAACGGACTCTCAATGACGGCTCCTGCAACTGCTCTTGAGATATGTGGCGCGTAGCCACAAGTGTCGGTCGTCAACACAGGCAAGCCGTGAGTGAGCGCTTCGAGGAGTACCTTTCCGGCGGATTCACTATACGCAGGATGCAGTAAAAAATCTGCCGCATTGTAAAAGCGATCCACATCGTCGCGCCCCCCGAAGAAGCGGACGGAGATGGCTGTTTTCTTTGCCAGCGATTGGTAGGGCGCTTGTTTGCCATTGCCAATAACCCAAAATTCTAGATCTTCCACCTCCGAGTGGTTTGCCCGGAGGGCCTGCAGCGCACGGTCTAGACCTTTGATCCGGAAGCCCGAGCCGACAAATAAAGCGACGGTTGCAGCAGGTGTAGTTCCGAGTTCGCGGCGGAGCACCTCGCGTTTTTGGAGAGATTCCTCTTCAGATAATTGTGAGATCTGCTTTACGCCTGGTGTGAGCAAGTGGAATTGTTCATTCGGGGTGCCGTAGTGCTGGTGAAACGCATCGGTCTCCCGGTCCGTTAATACCAGTGTCTGCGGGGTGTGGTTGCCGGAAAAAACTGAAGACTCCAAGGCGGCGTAGTAGCGGTAGCGCTTGCCGAGTTTTCGCCACCAAGGCCAAAACTTCGTTCGTTCTCGAAAACACGGATCTGCCGCAAAATAGATGTCCGCCATTGGGATACGATTGAACGCAATCATACCATCAAACTTATGCGTTGCTTTCACAGCTGCAAGATCACGAAAATAGTGATCGTTGCGTGAAGTATTACTCCAACCTTGCTTTCCGAGCAGGCATATCGTGATTTCATCTGGCTTGGCACCTTTCCAAGTGCGCGTAATCACCGTCACCTCGTGCCCGCGTTCCGCCGTGGCCAAGGCTGTCGCCAAGCAGTCCTCCTGAAGGCCACCGAATGGATAATAATCGTAGAGTGCGAAAGCGATTTTCATTTTGAATAGCGTATATCAGAGCCAATCTGCTCTGCCTCTGTAAATCTCAGAGGCTTTATGACCCACGATTGGGTGCTACCAAGTCACCGTTCCGATCATCTCCCCGTTTGCGGGTTCGCCGCGCTTAATGTCCCTGATCACGGGTTTACCGATGAGTGATGACGAGCCGTCTGACATCCGGATAGCGTGCGAAAACGCTGCGGACGAATGCCTTGCCGAATGAGCCAGTGCCGCCGGTGAGTAGAATGCTTTTGCCTGATAACATAATGATGGGTGGTAGGTCGAAGTTTGAATCGACGCGTATTGTTTGCAAGCTTCGCTTTTTAGCGGCAATATGCAGGCGTCGGTTTGGTATTATTTGAAAATTTTGAGCTTATTATTTCTGATAATGCTTCCACTGGCGAAACGGAATTAATAGGTCGAGAGTATGCTGAGCGAGACTCTCGAGTGCAGTATTTTCGGCACGATGAAAATATAGAAGCGATCAATAATTTCAACTGGGTGTTTAATCAAGCTAATCGAGGTGATTATTTTATGTGGGCTGCTTGCGATGACTTATGGGCGCCTGATTTTATCCTATCACTCTATGATTTGCTGCAACAGGACCCTAAGTTGGAACTAGTATTTTGTTTTTTTGAAACAATTGCTTACGATGGTCAGAGCAAAAGCAGGTTTTATGACCTTAGGCACCTGGAGGTTTGCACCCGCACAGGTGGATGTAAATTACGATCAAAAGAATAGCAAGAATGCGGTTCATCAAATCTGATGGTGTGACTGCTTTATGCTTTGTGGCAATGCCTAATCTTTAGGATCTGGCAGCGCCTTGTTGGCGATGTTTTGCAGTAGCTCGTTCATGAACTCGGCAGGTGTCTTGAGGCCCTCCAGTGCCTTTTTGGCGCGGGAGTTGACCTTGGCCAGACCTTATTCGACTTCGATTGTTCTTTCATTTGAGAATTTATTTACTTTTATGTGACCTAATGAAATTGAATCCATTTAAGAAGCGTTCAGCAACGCCAACTCAACCCTTGTTTCACGTGACTCACGCGAAAGCGGGGTCATCATGGATCTATTCCATTTTAAAAAAGGTATATAAAAATAGTGTGCAGCCTCGGGTTGGGCGAGACTATCAATCTTTTGAATCGGTAGAGAATGGAATCTACTCCGCCTTATTTTTAGATTACGATGAATTCAGTAGTCTCGAATTTGGAAAAGAAGCCCCTTGTTTCTTCATTATGCGTGATATTCGGGATACGCTGGTGTCCTTGTATTTCTCTCATCGATATTCACATGTTGAAAATGAAAAAGTTAAGCAGGCACGCAGAAATATGAAGAATATGACTGATGAAGAAGGCATGCTTTACATCTTTGAGAACAATTGGGAGAAATTTGCTCAAATTCAATTGAGTTGGGTTCGTTCAGGGAAACCAGTCTATCGTTATGAAGATCTTTTCCTGTCACAAGGGAAGTTTTTGGAAGAGATTTTGGATGCTATTCACTTTGAGGTTCCTAAACAGCTGCTCTGTCAGGCCATTGAGGCCAATGCATTTGAAGCCAAATTTAAGAGAAAGCCGACGGAGGTTGATATTTACTCTCATGGCCGTACGGGGTTGCCCGGAGATTGGCAGAACCACTTAACCGAAGAACTCAGTGGATTTATCGATAAGCGGCTGGCTCCGGTTATTAGGGAAACTGGCTATGAGTTATAATAAACTCCAGATTTTATGTTTATTTCAGATTCACATGAGTTAATTGTTCTGCTTCCTCAGAAATGCGCGAGCAAGACACTTCAAATTCGCTTTGATGCTTTGCGTAGTCCCGATTCATTGGATTCAGGTGTTGTTTATGAGGAAGAGCTTGGAAGGTATATCAGTAAGCACGTGACGCTTAAGGATGCTTTAAAGTTGCAGGCTTACAAAAATCGAGAGGGATATCGTAAGGCTTGCTTTGTACGAAACCCTTACGACAGGGTGTATTCTTGGTTTACTTGGATTAGAAGGTCTTTGGATAAGCCCGGTCCGGAGGCTGTAGGGGGACATAAAGAAATTGATCGTATCGAGCACATTAGACGATCACGCGCGAGGAAGTTAGAGAAGATGGAAGAGCTGGATTATGATTTTAATCGCTACCTAAAGCGAAATGAGAAGTCATTTAAGCCAGCGAATCGTTTCACTCATCACAAGAAGAAGTGTCTCGTTGATTTTATTGGATATCAAGAGGACTTTGAGCGGGACTACAATGGGATGGTTAAACTCTTTCAATTACCAGTATCGAGTGTGGGAGATGGTAATGTTGTTAGTGGCAAACGTTGCGCTAAGAAGCCGCCAGAGATGGTCGCATCCGATTATCAGTATGCAGAGTTCTTTGACCGCGAGTCGATACGGATTATTAATCGTCGGTTTAAATTAGACTTCAAATACTTTGATTACCCCATGCTGAAGCCGAGGCATTTTCCAGTTACTCTTGGCTGAATCCGTAAGGAGAAATATGCTCTTGTTGAAAGATCTGTTGGGTTAGGCGAAGGCCTTTTCGTGCTTTCTTTCGATGATAGCGCCAGTCCTTTATCCCGCTGAATAGTTGAGCG
>DNHK01000237.1 GCA_003485905.1 Gammaproteobacteria bacterium
CCGAACAGTTGCCATCGCAATATCAAGAAGCTTACGCACCCCTTGGGGTAAGGCAGAAGCAGCCGTATCTCGATAGTCCGAAATCTGGTACCGCTTTAGTTGGTCATATACCCTTACCTCGCGATCCTCAGTATGTATCGGCGTAAAGAGACCCAAGCCGGATTGTTCTGCAATACCGTAGGCGACCAACATGTTATCGAAGACAGTCTCCGACAAGAAAACTTGGGGCACCTGAAAAGATCTACAAAGTCCCAATTTCGTGATGTCACGAGGTTTAAGGCCGATAAGGCTATTTCCTAAAAAATCGATCTCTCCTGAGGATGGCGGTAGATAACCAGTAACCATGTTTACGAAAGTAGTTTTCCCCGCACCGTTGGCGCCGATTATGCCAATGGTCTCACCCTCTTCGACCTTAACGTTGATGTCGTGAGCGGCTACGACTCCGCCAAAGTTTTTTTCCAGATCACGAACTTCAAGCACTTGCGCCATGGCTCTACTCCGTCCCAGTTGTCGCTTGGGCACGATTTGCGGCGCGCAAAGCCCTTCGATTACGCCATTCGCTACGGATAGACCATAACCCGTCAGGCAAGAACATTATTATGAGCAGCAACGAGCCCCCTAGTATCAATTGCCAGATTTCGGGGGCAAATTCGAATGCATAGGTTCTAAGCAATTCGTATACGAGTGCACCGATAAAGGTTGCACTAACGTTACCTGTCCCTGCCAAAATAGTGATGAATACAAAATCACCGGAGACGGGCCAATAGACCATCGAGTCGGGATCTACATGGCCAACGGTAACCGCCATTATCACGCCTCCGGCGCCAGCCAGTAAGCCAGAAATAATATATTTGGAGTGGATCGCTTTTTCTGCAGAGTAGCCAAGATACTCAACGCGTATTTCATTTTCTCGAACCGCCATGGTCATCATTCCAAGTGTCGATTTCAGGTACCAATGCGCGCAAACCGCTGAAATGTAGGCGAAACCAATGGCAAATATGAAGAGAACAAAACGATAATTATCGTCCCCGGGCTGGATACCAAGAAAAGTTGCTCGCTCTATTCCAATGCCGTCAGTAGAGCCAAGTGATTCAACTTTCGCTAAGACACCGTATAGGATCATTGAAAATGCCATATTCAAAAGCGCGAAGAAAATTGCTCGATATTGTCGAAGCAGAAAACCGAGCAGAAACGCTAACATTCCCGCCGTGAAAATGCCGCCGATCATCAACAGGAATATATCCCTAACACCGGCTATTTGAAGCATTGCCACCGTATAAGCACCAAAGCCGAAAAATAGCGCATGACCGAAGGACACTAGCCCTGCACGCCAAAGAATAAGAAGGCCAATAGCAACCAGGCCCCTTGAGAGCGATTGCAAACCGATGGTCCGCATCCACTCTTCCAAGAAAAAATTGAGTGCGAATAGCGCAACCAGCCCCAGGGTGAGGCCCCAGAACGTTTTATCCATCAAACGGGTCATATTTTTCTCGCCTTAATCGGGGCAAATAGACCCTCTGGCCGAATGATTAAAACTAGCGCCATAATTGAGTAGATAACAAAAAGCTCAACTTCTGGAAGCATGTGGACTGCGGCGGCTCTGGAGATGCCGACAACGATGGCTCCGATAAGTGCCCCAGGTATTGAACCCATGCCACCTATCACGACGACAGCAAAAGCAAGAACAATAACTTCTACTCCGATACCCGGCTGAACAGATATGATCGGCGCATGATACGCCCCTCCTAATGCTCCGAGAAATGTACCGATAATAAATGTAATCAAAAATACTTTTGTTACATTAACCCCCATAGCCATGCTGACTTCACGGTCAAATATAACTGCAAGAAGGACTTTTCCATATTGTGTTCTATTTAGTCCGTACCAGAGAACGAAAGCGATCACGAATGATAATGCGATCATGGTCAATGCATAATTATCAAAGATCAAACCAGCGATCTCGCTGTTGCCAAGCAGTGCCAAGGGCTGAAATGCTAGGTAGGGATCTGTGCCCCAAATAAGCAAAATTGCGTCCTCGAGCACCAGAAACGCAGCAAATGTCGCAAGAACAACAATGTGCTCATCGCGATCATATAGAAATTTAAGAAGACCTCTCTCGATGATAACACCGAGCACAATCCCCAAAAATATAGCACTGACCAAAATGATCAAAAATCCGGCCGAGTCTGGCCAGCCGCCATTAGCCGCCAGGCCAATCAGAAACGCCGTGAGGTACGCACCAAACGCGTAAAAGGCCCCATGAGTGACGTTGAGTACCTTCTGAACCCCAAAAATCACCGTCAAGCCGACGGCGACTAAGAAGAGATATGAAGAGTAAACCAAGCCATCAATCAGGATGACTAATAAAAGTTCGAAGTCCAATTTGGGCCCCCTTATACGGAAAAAGTCGCTTCTTTACGGTGCCTCATCGTCATATCAACAGCCGGGGGGCGGCTAGCCGCCCCCCGGGTACAGGAGATCTAAAAAGCTATAGTGCTAAATCAGCACTTAGCTCCCTTCATCCCACCTTTAATCCAATCGACACCCTTAACACCAGCAGGGGGCATCACACACTCAGGCGTAAATTTAACCACATCTTTAACGACCATTTCCCCTCGGCCTTTATCCCAAGTGGTCACACCCCACATATCATCGGTTACGCCCTGATGGCCCTTTCCTAGAGCCATTCTTACATCGCCAACAAAGGTCGGGAATGTTGCACCGGTGAGGGCATCAATAACCTGATCAGTTGTCGGAAATTTACCAGCTGCTTTAGCGGCTTTGTCGTAGGCATATTTTGCTCCGAGGAAACCCTGCGCATACTGATATGCAGGCTGTGCAGGCGGAGTTCCATAGGCTTTACGGAATTCTTTCTGAAACCACTGATTTAGCGGCGTCGGATCGTCAACGACATACATGCCGTACGGTCCACGCGTCCCGACAATAATGCCTTCTGGGAACTTTTTACCGAGACGGTATGCAACGGTTTCGCCAACAGTAAATACAAAAAGCTTTCTGTTGAATAAGCCACGAGCACCGGCCTGACCAATGAAGGCTTCCAAGTCACCACCCCAGAAACTGGAGTGAACAAGCCCCTCTTTCGCTCTCGAAATCGCCGAGATTTCACTACCATATTGACCGGCAAAAATCTTTGGCATCTGGTTTTTCTTAGAGCCTTTGGACGATGGCATGAGGTTTGCCATTGCAAGGCTAAAGTCACGCCATGAATCTTGGCCCCAAGCATAGTTCTGATTGATGCCCGTAAAACCCTTTGCTGCTTTATCTTTATGCTTCGAGACGATATAGCGAGCGGCAGACACATTATTTGCCGTTCCATGGTTCATTGTTCTGAAGACATATTTAGGATTGGGATTGATATCTTCGAAGATGCGCGGCGTGCCACAAACAGTTTGAATGGTCAGCACTTTAATTTCTTCTGAGACCTTCGTAGTGGCAGCGCAGGTTCCCGATGAAATCTGACCAATGATTGCGTCAACTTTATCTTTTTGAACTTTATTTCTCAGTTCAGTAACCTGTTTCGTTCCGCCACCCGCTTCATCATAAATCATGGCTTCGATTTGGCGACCAGCAAGACCCTTAGTGTTATAAGGGGCGGGCAGTTCGCCATTATTTATACCCCTGACGATAAGCTCCACGCCCTGCTTGCCCGGTATTCCGAATGCCGGGGCTCCAGCTCCCGTGAGAAACGTGGGCACACCAATTTTTACAGTCTGCGCCGATACAGCACCTGCGCTGAGCACAAATACGCCAGCTAAAGCCGCTCCAATAACCCGGCTTCCTATAATCTTATTATTCATAGTTAAGATCTCCCTGTGTTGTGTTGACGTTGGTAATGTGTTTTTCGAATTTTTTATAACTTTCTAACGTTCGAGCTTATATTATTCAATGCAAAGGTCTAGCCACGTTTTTTAGTTTCTGCGCCCTCATTCATTATCAATTAACGTTTGGACCAACGTTTCGGTATTTTCCAATGTGTCGAGAGATCGAACGATGGACTCAATCTCGGCGATTCTCTCTTTCGGCCAACGACCATAAGCCGCACAGCCACGGAATTTTTCAACAACTTCATCAAAGCCCATTGGTGAGTTTGTGCTACCAACCGCATAATTAGCGCTGCCTGACAAAACCTGTCCGTCCTGCAACAGGATGTCAATCAGC
>DNHK01000429.1 GCA_003485905.1 Gammaproteobacteria bacterium
TATTTTCTGCTGCACTTTCCGTCGTATCACTACGCCTAGCAGTTAACTAGCACTTCACTCTATGGAGCCCGGACTTTCCTCCCAAACCTTACGGTAAGAGCGATTGCCCAGCTGGCTCGTTGCGCATTCTATACCCCCGCAACCACGGGTAACAGCATTGCTGTTATTTATTTAACTCCAATATTCGTTGGTACAGTTGGTTTTTCTTCTTACCTGTGATTTGGGCAGCCACGGTTGCCGCTTTTTTAGCACTTAGGTCGGCCAGTAAGATCTCTAGCAACCCATCCACGTCTTTCTGAGTAGCCTCTTCAGGCTCAGCACCTGAAACCAGTATTACAAATTCACCGCGCACTTGATTCGGGTCGCTCAACATCCATTTGTGCAATTCCGCCAAATTCTGCTTATAAACAGTTTCGTGTAGTTTAGTAAGCTCCCGCGCTACAACTGCTACCCGGTTTTCACCAAAAATAGCCAGCATATCCTCTATGCACGCCAAAACCCGATGCGGCGATTCAAGGAAAATTAACGTGTGCGGAAAACTTCGCAATTCACCCAACCGAGCTTTACGGCTACCGGACTTTGAAGGTAAAAACCCTTCAAAGAAGAACCGATCGGACGGTAATCCGGCAACAGACAATGCAGCCATAATTGACGAGGCACCTGGAATTGGTTCAACACGAATTCCATTGTCGTGCGCCCCTTGTACCAAACGATACCCTGGATCACTCAATAGGGGAGTGCCAGCATCGCTAATCAAGGCCAAATCTTCGCCCATTTTCAATCGCTCTAGTGCCCAATCAGTTCTGGCCTCCTCATTGTGTTGGTGATAGGAATGCAAATCAGCTTTAATACCCAACCGCTTTAACAACCCACTGCTATGCCGAGTATCTTCAGCGAGGACAATACTTACCGAAGAAAGCGTCTCACAGGCACGCGCACTTATATCGCCAACATTACCAATTGGCGTTGCAACAATAAATAACACTCCAGCCTTGGGCATAATAGACGACTCTCGTTATACTTTAACTATTCTAATTAGGCGCACTAAATCAATTGAATCACTTTTTACCAAATTGTCTTAAATTAAAAACTAATCAGCGGGAGCTAGTGATTTATGCGCGCGCAATGATTGCGGTCAGTTTGGGGCTCATCGTTAGCGCTTGCGAAACCACACCACGCTATGAAGAACCAACTCGTCCAGAGATCACCGTTATAGCAACACCTGGCGCACAAATCCCCGAAACCTCTGGCGAGATAGGGGCAGCTGACATAAACAAACCGCAGCAGGACCCTATCATACTGGCACAAAACAAAATTAACGAAGCACGATATTTGAGCGGTGGATTAAAATCAAAAACGCAACTTGAAGCCGCGGAATTATTAATGGATTCAGGTAGAACCCTGTCTGCATTAAACGTGCTATCAGAAATTTTGCGCACCGAACTTAGCACCACAGACCAACAAACTTACCGGATCCTGCAAGCAACAGCACTGTATCGGAACCAAAACTACGATAGCGCCTGGAGAAACGTTCAAACAATCAATTTACAAGCGATAGGAAATCGCAACAGCTTGCAAAAATACTGGCGCCTACGCGGATTTTTAGAATACCGACAAGGACGAATTTCAAACTCAATCAATAGCTTGGTGCAGAGAGAAAATTACTTAGATGACAGGCTGTCGCGGTCTCAAAATGACGAGCAAATACGCGTAATAATCGAGAGCCTTAATGCCGAGCAAATTGCACAATTAAACTCAAGTAATTTAAGCCAACAAGTGCTTAGCCGGATCACCGCATCACGCCAAAACAATAACAATCCAACCTACCCTTCGCCCTACACCTCAACTTACCCCACAGAAGAGATAGGCCGCTCGACAACAAAAATGCTCCAAGTTCCTTCGTGGCCCGCTAATGCCCCACGAAACATAGCGTTATTACTACCTTTGTCATCTCGGTTTTCTAGCTCTGCCAGCGAAGTAGAACAAGGCTTTAGAACTGCTCACAGCAATGACCCAAGCCCATTCAAGCCAAATGTACAGCTGATTGATACAGGAGCAGATACAAGTTTGACCGGACGTTACTATCAAAATGCAGTCAATTCAGGCATCGAATTCATTGTCGGCCCGCTCGGTCGCGAAGCCGCTCGTTATGTTTCAAGTATCGCCACGGGCGCCACTCAAACGCTGATGCTCGGCACTCCAGATAGCCCGACCTACCAACCAAACAAAAATCTGACTCATTTTGATTTTTCTCCGGAGAACGAAGCTCGGGCCGTTGCTGGAAAAATCTATAACGATGGGCATCGCTCGATAGTTACGTTTCACCCAAACCAGAATTGGAGCAATCGGTACCTAGAAAGCTTTCGGAGTGAATGGCTAAGGCTAGGTGGGAAAATTGCCCGAGAGCAAATTTACTATGATGGTGCTGTCGATTTCTCAAGAGAAATTCGTAATTTGCTTGGTATTGATTTAAGTGAACGACGCAAAGCCACACTACAATCTGCACTCGGCGCCAACATTCAATTTCAACCCCGACGTGATCGCTCGCTAGATGCGGTATTACTTCTTGCAAGGCCAGATGCCGGTCGCCTGATCCGTCCTCAACTAAGTTTTCATCAGGGCCATGACCTAAATATCTATGCAAGTTCGCAGCTTTACGATGGGAACCCGGATGTGGCAAACAATCGCGATCTTGATGGCACCGTTTTTCCTGTGATTTCGACATCTCTTAAACCCGGGGGTGAATCGTCGTTGCATGCTCTGGGTGCCG
>DNHK01000366.1 GCA_003485905.1 Gammaproteobacteria bacterium
TGGCTTTGGTTTAGCTTTGCTTGGTATCGGGCTGCTACAGACTCATGCTGGATGTATGTTTTTAATAGGAGACTGCTATCAGCAGGGACTACCGTCCTATTGGTTTTATTTTAAAGTTGCAGTGAACTTAGGTCTAACGACACTCAATGGTTTTGCGCTTACGTTTGTCTATTTAAATGGTCGAGGCAGCTAATATTGGTGGGTAAATGAGATTTTTGTCGTCAATCTTGCAGATAGGGCGGAGCCAACGGAAAGTGCATTGCAAGCGTCCTTTAGAGAGCTTTACACAACTTAGACAGAACACTTCCGTGTAGGAATAAGGAAACGTTAATGGAGTTTTTAGGTGCGATTTTTAATCGGATACTTGATCCGATTTTTGCATTATTCAAGGTTGAGAGCTTTGCGCCTTTCTTGGCGATGATGATCAGCATTATGGGATTGGGGTTACTGATTTATTTTGGGTACGAATTCTGGCGGCAACGACAGCAAATTAAGTCATTTACTTCCGCCATTTTAAGTGTCGAGTCGGAAAATGACTTTGCCTTGGGTTGGGCTGACATTTGGGGAAAGATAGGAAGCAAGAAAATTGGGTTAGTTTGGCTGGAATATCTAGAGACTTGCATATTCCCAGATGTAAACGATCCTAGAATCAACCAGCAGGACCTGCGTGTTCAGAACACTTTCCGCCCACACGAATTCTTCAGTCTCCATTCTATTTTTCCACCAAACGTGATTTCCAACTCTCTCCCTAATTTATTTGTCGGTGCTGGTCTGGTTGTAACCTTTATGGGCCTCGTTGCGGCTTTAGCGACTTCAGCCGAGGCTATTTTTGAAATAACGCAAGACCGTACCGGGACCGGGCAGTCAACCGCCCTCATGGACCCAATACTCGAACTGCTACGCCAAGCATCTACTAAATTCTATGCGTCCTTTACAGCATTGTTTTTTTCTCTAGCGATTAGTCTGGAACTCAAATGGTTTCAGCTCCTTCTCGAGCGCCCACTAGAGAAAGTCAATGAGCATCTTGAAGGCCTGGTTCGATATAGTCCTCTTGAGAAGATTGCCACTGAACAACTAGCGCAAGCCCAGCAACAAACAGAGCAACTCCGGGCATTCAATACGAATCTTGCGACCCAAATTGGCGAGCGCGTTCAGCAGGCGCTGCAACAATCTATGAGCGGTGTGATCACGCAACTGGGGGAAATTTCCAACAATCTCGGCGCTGCGAATGTTGAGGCCCTACAAGCCGCTGGCAAAGAGATCGCTGAGCAAACGCGTGGCGCAGCAGAAGAATCTCTGAAAACTCTTGCAAATAGGCTCAACCTGATTTCCGACGGAATGCAGGATTTACCTGCAGCTATTAGCGGTGGCACCGACGAGTTCCGCGCGCGCATGAGAGAAACTTTCGACGAGGCTAATGAGCAAGCTACAAAAAACCTCCGAGCAACAGGCGAGGCATCCCGGACACTTATTGAAGAACTTCTTGGTGGTTTAAACAGCAGTATCCAAGAACTAACAGATGCAAGCCGCGAATCTTCCATGCAACTGAGGAATGCCGCAGTGGGCATTAATGATAGCGTGAACCTGCTCACTGAGGCGATGAGGAGTGGCTCTGAGGCAGCAGCTCAATCTATGTCAGATGGAGCCCAACAATTTGGAGAATCAGCAGCGGAGGGCGCACGTGCTGCCAATGAAGCGTTTACAGTTGGGGCAAACAACTTTAGGAATACAGTTGTCGAGGCAGGCCTCGAGGTCGCCAAGGATGCCGCGGATCAAATTAATAAAGGCACGAAAGACGCAGTCGATTCAATCGCAGGTAGCCTATCCGCTCCACTTTCTAATCTTACAACGTCGGCCAGCTCTTTTAGTAATGACATCGACCGTCTTAACGACCGAATGCAATTGTTGACGAACTCGACATCCTCACTTGCGGGTATTACTCAAGAATCGAGCAACGCTGTGTCCACAGCAGTTCAGCAGCTTAACCAAGTAATAAGTCAATCTTCGACAATCATGGACTCTTTGCAAGCAGCAACAGAGCCCCTTCCTGAAGCTATCAGCACTCTCATAGTAGAAAATGGCGAGCGGCAGGAAGAATACGCATCGCTACTTGCGGAAATCAGAGGGTTTAACGATAACACTAACACTCAAGCGCAACAGCTTATGCAAACCTGGGAAGCTCACAAGGCACGGTTTGAAGAAATCGACTCTGGTCTAACAACTGCTTTTGGAGCGTTGAGTGAGCAGATTCAACAATACGTTCTAAGTACTCAAACAATCACCAATGATATTGACAGCAAGCTTGGGTCTGCCGTGGCGCAACTGGGAGGGATGGTTGAGGACTTGACAAACGCTTTAGAGGAATTTCGATCTGAAGAGCAGGAAAGTAACTAATGTCCAGGCGCGGCTACAGGCCTCCGGCTGAAGTAGATAGCGGCGAGGGTAGTTATTTCATATCTATGACGGATATTCTCGTGGGGTTGCTGTTTATCTTCATTATTCTAGTCGTTTTCTTCGCTATCTTAGTAGCTCAAGAAAACCAGGAAATTAAGGATCAACAAAACCAAGCAGAGCGACTACAAACAGTATTGTTGGACCTGGCGGTAATGCAGCAGAAGTTAAAAGGGGCTGAAGATAAGAAAGATCAAATTCAAAAAGAGTTGAATAAAACCAACGCAATGTATGCAGAGCTCGCGAAGGGCGCTGAAAAACGAGAGAGAGATCGAGCGAGTGTTGTCCAAGGCGTGTTCCAGTCTCTGGAGGATGATGGCTTAAAAGGCATCATGCCGTTAGCAGAAAAAGGAATCCTAAGATTCACAGGTGACGGAACGTTTGCTAGCTCCAAGTGGGAGTTACCTGAGGATTCTGAGGGCTTTTTGCTTTTCTCGGCCGTAGCCGAACGCTTAGCAGAAAGAATCGCATGCTTTGCCTATCGCGACAAAGCCGATCTTGGGCTATTTGCGAACAGCTTTATAACAACGGAAAAGTTCTCAGAGGGAAGTGAGATAAAAACTGACGATGGGAGAACCTTGGTAATATATGGCGAAGGTTGCGAAAAGAGTAAAAATGCGATTATCCAGAATTTGATGATAGAGGGGCACACTGACGACATCCCGATGCGCGGCATGGATAACCTGGAACTCTCGGCCCGGCGTGCATTGAGCGTATACCGGCTAATGGTTGAGAAAACCCCTGTATTAAGTCGTTACTATAATATAAGCGGAGAGCCGATCATAAGTTTTTCTGGATATGGAGAGGACCGCCCTGTCGAGACCAATTCAACATCTTTAGGGCGTAGTTCAAACAGAAGAACTGACATTCGAATAGTCATGGATTCTCCGAAAATTGCTGATATCGAGGGCCCGTTTACGGCGCAATAATCAAATGCTGCTAACCCAATTACAAAAACTCACAAGCTTTGTTTCCGGTGAAGCCAAAATCCTTGAGGCAAGACCGTCAAAGCTAGACGAGGCTGTAATGGACCTTATCGAGAAAGGAACTATTCTAGATGGAGAAATCCCCAAACCCGAGGGAGATAGCGAAGCAGTGGAGGAAAAACTGCAGAGGATAATCAGTGAACTTAAGAGCGGAAGTCGAGAGAGGGAGTCTTTAAATTTTGCTGCCTATTACTTCACGGCTCCTAGTCTGAATTTAGGCTGGTATAGCAGACGCATAATTCTTTCGTCAATTTCAACAGTAATTCATCAACCGCGCTATAGATCCACTGTTAGAAACTTAGTTTATGGATACATACAATTTTTTGATTCCAACTCGCGAGCAACGAGCGGCATTGCGAGCTTTTTAATCCAGCATAAAGAAAAATTGAATCGCAGATGGCGCGCTCGTGTTTCAGAATTCAGGATGCTGGAACACTCAAATCTACTTAATCACATTAGCGGCGAAGTAGTTCAAGAATTGCCGTTAAATTTTTTCGATAACGTAATGTGTCTTCCTCGAAGTTTCGATGCGTCTAATCTTAAGCTGATTAGTCTCAGAAAAAGCTGCGAGGAGCTTGCAGGAATAGCCCAAGCACAGGGGTTACATGATCAGTTTCTTGATGCTTATATTACTAGGGAAGGACTTCAGCGAAACACTGCAAGCTATTTGCTAGAGCCGATAATCGCATGGTTTAAAACTTCTGAACAATTGGACTCAGCCCTCAAGGAAAGGGTTCAAAGCCTTATCTTAAAAGCCTTTGGTGACCCTAGAATGCAAGGAGGAACGAATAGCTGGCCTGCCCTATACCAAGACGAAAACGGACGTAGGCGAAGGACCTGCCAGGATGAGCTCATTCGGTGGCTTACCAAAGATACGCTCAGCTTGTTCTTTAAAGCCATAAAAAAAACTGCTGACACAAGTGGCGGTGACTCAGCTGCTTTACGCCACTGGCCACAACGCCAGGCATTCTGGGAAAGATATTTAGACCAAGGTTACATTGGCCAAGCTTGGGTTGTACTAGGAAGCCGTGTGAGTCAACAGCTCGATTCGCTTTCCTCAGAAGACGGACTAGAAGTTATAAAATACGGTCAATTCGCGACTGACGACAACGCGGCTATCATTATGCGAATAGGTGAGTCCGCGACTGTTGTAGAGTGGTCACACAATGGGGCGGTATGGGTGTGTCCAAACAGCCACAATTCGGCTCCCAAGATGTTTTCAACGCAAATCTACGAAGACAAAGAACTAAGGTCGCCAAAAAACGATACGCAAGTTTCCAGAATTACACATGACGTCAACCACAGTTGGCGACCGAAGCTTGATACAGCTATTCATGATTTAAC
>DNHK01000367.1 GCA_003485905.1 Gammaproteobacteria bacterium
AGATGGATCACTGGTTAGATAATGCCTCTGCGTGGCGATATTGGGACGTTGAAGCCCCTGACAACCAGACTGTCGAATGGTCCTTTGAGGAGAACGCTATCAGTTTGGGGATCCAGGCGAGTGCTAGCCTGAATCTCTTTGCCACTGTGCCACACACAGTGCAGCTCAAAGTATTGCAATTGACCGATGCCAGTGGGTTTAAAACCCTCGCTCAGTCAAGCGGTGGTGTGAAGACCATGCTTCTGGAAGATACTACGATGATTCCTAATGCGATATACAGCGAAAGCCTGTTGTTAGCGCCGGGGCAAATCACAACGATGATTATACCGCGCCAGCAGGATGCAAAATTTGTGGCGCTGGTTACGGGCTACGCCGATTTAGTGCCGAAGACTTCGGTACGTTTGATAACCATTCCCGTGGTTTCAATACCTGCGCCGAAAGCCGATGTTGCATTAGTTGACAAGGTTACCTTTGGCTTGCTCGCTGACGACGAGCCAGCAATTCCCGGCGTGGTTAGGCCTGCGACAATAAAAATGAACATTGAATTCGGCGACAAGGGTATCGACCAAATCGCTGCAAAAGCCTACTAAATAAGGAGATTTTCTCTAGTGGATGCTGTTAGATCCTTATATTGGCACCAAGGTTTGTTTCTGCAACCTCAGCATTTTCAACAGCTGCAATTACAAGTTGATTCTGCCGCAAACGCTTATTCAGGTGCGAGAACTGGCGTATACACCGGTATCTCTAATCTACAAATTGATGAAGCTGCCTTAAAAGGCGGCCTGTTCAAGATAGATGCCATGGATTGCGTACTTTCCGATGGCACCTTGTTGCGTTTTCCTGGTAATTGTTCACTGTCACCGCTTTCACTGACCGGGCTCGATCCTGATGACTCAGGCACGTATGAAATATTTCTCGGTCTCGCGCCACTAGGAAAAGCGACGAACAATTTGTCTCAAAACGATAAAGGTAGCAAAAAGCGCTTTCTATTGAATGACACCGATGTCGTACCTGATATGTTTGATCATCATGAGTCCATAGACATTGCAACGCTCAACTATGACGTTCAGTTATTAGTCGGCCGAGAAGCGCTGGCGGATCAAGGTTTCGTTATTGAAAAAATCGCCGAGATCATGGCTGATGGAACCGGCTACAGCTTATCTAAAACCTTTGTTGGCAACATCAACACTATTCAGTGCTCACCCTTGTTGATGAGTGCAATAAAGACGACAAGACAAAGTCTCATTGCCCGATATGAGCAGTTGGAAAGTTTTAGCTCCCTTGCCGGCGGGCACACCAGCGAACTATCAGCTAGTACCGTTTCGAACATGATGGCGTTAAGTGTTATTGCCGCTTACGTGCCTACTTTTAGTCATTTTGCCGATGTGCCTAACACGTCGCCTCAGCAGCTCTACCTTTCGCTGCGCCAATTAGTCGCACAATTAAGTGCCTTCTCCAAGCGTGTGTCATTGGTGGGCGATACAGGTGACACCAGTACTAGTTTGCTGGCTTATCAGCCAAACAATTTGGGAGACTGTTTTCAGCGGGCTTTTAAGCTCGTCAACGTTTTACTTGACGAATTGACGATAGCCCCGGAGTTGCTGATCGAACTTGCTGTGCAGGGTGATGGTAAGTATGTAAACGCGCTAACCAATGATTTCATTGAGTCGAGTAATCGGGTTTATATACGCTTGAGAACGAGTGAAGATATAGATAGTAAGGTAGATGAGATTCTGCAATACGCTAAATTAGGCGCCGATTTACAGGTCGATATCTACATGAAGCGATCGTTGCCGGGCGTGAAATTAGATTATTTGGCTCGCAAGCCACTTGGCGTTGCAAGCACGCCCAATAGCTATTATTTCGCCCTAGATAGACATAGTTTCGAATGGCAGAAGGTGGCTGATTCAACTCGGATTGGTTTTGTATGGGCTGGTGCGCCTGACGATTTAACGGTAGAAATTATTGCAGTTAAGGGTTGATAGTCATGAATATGTTAAGTGCGTTTATCCCTGTTTTTGATTTATTAAATGCCTTGTTGCCAAAACTCGAGGACGGTACGGCCGAAGATTTTGAGCCTACTAGTCAACAATTTCTTGATGCTTTGTTCAACGCGCACAAGATTCTTTTCGATCAAGGCCATCTGCCGGTAAATATCAACAATGCTGTCTTTGCTATCTGCAGTCTGGTCGATGAGCGAGTATTGGAGTCTCAATGGCAGCATCGTGCCGAATGGCAAAAAACGCCTTTGCAAATGCGTTTGTATAATACCAATCGCGCGGGTAGCGAGTTTTTTGTCCGGCTCGATAGCCTTAATGAATCTTCTCCTGAGCAACAAGAGGTTCGGGAAATTTATTTGTACTGTCTCAAGCAAGGATTCAGCGGCTGTTATTTTGAAGTGGGTGAGCAGAGCCGTCTGGATGAGATCATACAAGCCAATTATCTGTTGTTGAGCCGGGCAATCTCTTTACAGTTGTTTGATCCGGTTGTGGAGAGTCAGATTGTCGATGTATACGCGGAGAATCAACTGGAGAGGTTTAAGGAAAGTGCCAAATTGTGGGCGCCAGTAGTTGCTGTGATAGGGACCTTCTTGTTCTTACGAGCAGAAATATTCACGACAATATCAGAGACTTTTAGCGGTACGTAACTTGCGAATTAAACCATGAAGAAAGTATTAAAATTTCTCCTCGTCGTGCTCATTTGGACCGTTGTTCTTGGCGTCTGCGTGACCGCGGCAGTGTTGCTCGATTATCCGATGCAGACGGGTGCTTGGGTCTTCGCGATAATTTTTGGCAGCTGGTACGGGATCAAGATTCTGGTCTATTTGGTGAAGCGGTGGCGGGCCAAGCGACGTGTGCAGAAGCTGATCAATGTTGATGTGCCAGAAACAGAACAAAAAAACTTCAGGATTTATCAGTACTTAGCGCCGCGGGATGTGGATAAGCATATTGCGCGTGTTATTAATCGATTAGCTAAAAGTGATATCTCGCGTGTCGGTGCGGCGGAAGACTTACTGCAGTGGACGATGCACCTCAAGTTCGATAACGCCCATAGTGATTGGATAGAGGCATCCCCTGCGAATCGGCCGAAGATCATTGAGCCAGCTTTTAGTGAGTTTGATCATATTGAATGGCGCGTGTTCAATCAGTTCGTGATGTTAGATGTAGACGCTTATCTGCTCCAAGAAGGCAATCCCTCGGCCAAAAATGAATGGATCGAACTGCTCAACGGCCTGTCTTACAGCAAGAAACGCAAGGCGCTGGATGGACTGATGGTCTCACTCCATATCGATCAACTACAGAGCGAAAGTGAGCAAAGCCGGATTGCTGATCGAATCCGTATAGCTTACGAGAATATCAAGGAATATTGTGGTGTAGAGGTACCGATTAGCCTTGTATTGTTGGGTCTTGAGGACCTGAAAGGCATCGAGACTTGGACCGGCGGTCTGGAAGACGAAATGCGCCGCAAAATACTCGGCAAGGTTAACAGTAACAATGTGCCAGCCGCTCAAATTATCGAAAACTGTTTTGACGATTTGCAGGATGTATTGAAACAAGGTTCGCTCGCGTATCTGATGGCCAACGGCTATAACCGACATGCAGCGGGTGTGGCTCACCATGCTAACAACATAAAGCAGGCTTTGGCTCAGGTTGTGGCGCGAACATTTAGCGTGAACAATTTTCAGCGGTCGCCAACATTTGCTGGCTTGTTTTTTGTCGTAAGCAGAGATGGCACGTCAATGTTCGTGGAAGATCTGCTGGAAGGCAGTGCGCTAGTCTGGCGCAGTGCTGAAGTAACACGGCAAGCGACTGTCTGTGATAATATTAAACGCGTAAATTTGGCGGCCTATTATGCCGGCAGCGCCCTGCTGGTCGTACTGCTCATCATGGTGTATTCCGCCGGTCACTCGGTCATAGAGAAAAGTGTCAATGACTATCAGAAGGCGTTATTGACTAGCAACGATGGACTCGAAGTTGTCAATAAATTGCAAGCCCGGTACGAATACGTGTTAGCTCTGCAAAATATCAATATGGCTCATTGGTTTCCCATCGCTGATGACCCCTTGAAGTTAAGCTACAACCGTGCCAAATATATGAAAGATCTAAACGAGCTATTACTGCGGCCCATGGATGAGAGCTTTAGCAAGAAACTTGGCAGTGTTGATCCTGCAGATCTGGATGCCAAGGTCGATTATTTAAATATTCTCGTCAGACGGATTAATCTGCTTGATGCCGTCATTAATGGGGCGTCGATGGCGAACTTGAGTGAGATGCCGCAGCCTTACGATAGCGCCTATTTAGATACGCTGCCTAAAAATGTTTTGGACGAGATCAATACGTTAGTACTGCATGGGTTTGAGCTTGGAAGACAGGACAGCAGTGGCGCAACACGTAGCGAATGGCTGAACAAAAAGGCAGCGTATAAACAACAGCTGTCCACCTTGGTTCTAAACTCCGATGTTTCGATGGACTGGTTAATCACCTGGGCTAATAACAACAAACTAGCCAAAGATGTTAAACGGACTGATTATTGGCAGCCGACTTCAGGAAAGAGTCAGAGTCTAGTGGCCGTAGATCGGGCCTATACCTTGGGCGGTAAGGACCTGATTGATAAGTTTATCGCTCAATTGTCGACTGCGCTTGATCAGGATGACGTGTTCGTCGCCGAGTATGTGCCGCGCTTCTATGCACGGTACCAGCAGAACTATATTGCCAGTTGGGGCGCATTCCTGAATGGTTTCAATGAAGGCGCGGATCAACTCCAGAGTCGTGACGAGTGGTTGGGTGTGCTTAACAACTTGGCTACGGGTCGCAATATATTCTTCAACTTGCTGAACGACGTTGACTATCAGCTAGCGCCTTATGCTGATGTTGAAATCAAACCCGACTGGTTTGAGTTTATTCTTTATTATCAGAATATGCTGGCGCTTGGCGAGGATAAAGTACAGAGCAATTCCAAGAAAAACGGTGTTCTGACGAAGCTGGCTTTGAAAATGGTGGGCGCCACAGGATCAGTCGGCAAAGCCATAGCGACTTCGGCTAAGAGTGGATTAAAAACCCAAAAGAAACTGGATAAAGCCAGCGGCGATGGCCCAGGACCTTCTGAACGTGAACTGAATCTGCAAGATGCCGCTAAAGAATTAGATAACTATAAAGCTCTATTGGCAGACGTGGTTTTCGAAATTGAGCGACGCAGCGCCTCTTACGCCAACATTAAAGGCGAATTTGATAATCCCGATAATCCTGGTGCAGCGGGTACTAAGCTAGCTGCCGTGCAGTCGAGTATCAGTCAACTTCAAGCACTGATTGGCAAGGTTGGCACCTCTACGGCACCATTCTGGAATGTTTATATGGGTTCTGTGCTGGTAGCTGAAAAGTTTATGATGCGGGAAACCGCCTGTTATATAGATGGTCAGTGGCAGGAAAACTACCTCTATGAGCTTACCGGTGTGCCAGACTACAAACTGAGCGAGTTTGCCTATAGTGAAACTGGCTTGTTGTGGAAGTTTACTGACGAACACCTAGCACCGTTTCTGAATAAGCGCCTGAACGCAGGATACGGCTTTAAGCGCATCAATGGCCATAATGTGCCGCTTACCGCGGGTCTTCTCGATTATCTGGCGCGGGCCAAAGACGAAGGTCAACGGCAAAAGTTCCAGACATTCGACCTGGATGTGACGGCGATGCCCACCAGCCTAAATAAAAATGCGCTGCTGTTTGTCTCTGAAACTGAGTTGACGTTGCAGTGTGAAGCCGGCGAGCAATCGCTGATTAACAGCAATTTCATTCTGGACAAACGTTTCATATGGGATCCCAGCTGTGGCCAAACGTCATTGCGGTTCACTATCGGTAATCGAGTGATTGAAAAGAAGTATGCGGGGCCAACAGGCCTGACTCAATTCCTTAAAGACTTTGAGACAGGCGAGCACATCTTCGATATTGAAGAGTTCCCTGAGTACTTCTACCTGCTGAAACAGTTTGAAATACGCAGGATTCAAGTTAACTTTCAGTTAGAGGGTGGTAAACGTCTACTGGCTGCACTAGACCAGCAGCCCCCTAAACCGCCCGCGAATATAGCGCTCTGCTGGAACTGATGTGGATGCCTTAATTCAGGACACGATTAGTATCTTGCCACAAGAAGCCGGCGTGCTCCCCTTTACTTGTCTGGTGTTGGCGCCGCTGCTACCAGCAGCCCAGCTAGATGGGTTATCGCAGCCAATATCGATTACGGTAGACAATTTCGATCAGGCCATGACGAAGTTGAAACCCAGACTGTCCTTTGATTTCGAAAACGAATTTCTGTGTGATATTTTTGGCGTTGCGCGGCAGCCAGTCAATGTTGATTATA
>DNHK01000293.1:0-5087 GCA_003485905.1 Gammaproteobacteria bacterium
GGAGTCTGCTCGTCGAGATATGAGCAATATCAACCTGAAAGGAGCAACCTTGCAGTACCCGATTGTTGCTACGCATGCTGGTTCGACCGTGGTGATGCGCCCGGCATCTGAAGGTACGGGGATTATTGCTGGCGGTACAATGCGTGCTGTATTTGAAGCAGTTGGTGTAAGAGATGTCTTGGCCAAGTGCATAGGATCTACTAATCCGGTAAATGTTGTTCGAGCAACGTTGAAGGGATTAAGAGCTATAAATAGCCCTGAAAATGTCGCAGCAAAACGCGGCAAATCAGTTGCGGAGATTCTGGCTTAAGCCAGCTCCCTAAACACCTAATTTATTATTGAGCTGGAAAAATGGCTAAAGATAAAACTGTAAAAGTTACTTTGAAGAAGAGCGTGATCGGACGTGGGCGTAAGCAAATAGCCTGTGTGAAAGGCCTCGGTCTACGCCGTTTACATCAAACGGTTGACGTGTTGGACACGCCGGCTAATCGAGGCATGATAAATAAGATTTCTTTCATGCTTGCTGTTGAAGAGGGCTCCTAGATGAGACTAAATACTATAAAACCTGCTGAAGGCTCTAAGAAAAATGCAAAGCGCATTGGCCGTGGTATGGGCTCCGGTTCAGGTAAAACTGCCGGTCGAGGACATAAAGGACAAAAATCACGAACAGGTGGTTCCATAAGAGTTGGGTTTGAAGGTGGTCAAATGCCGATTCAACGCCGCTTGCCTAAACGTGGATTTAGCTCCGCAATGTCACGCGTAACGGCAGAGATTCGTTTGCATGAATTGAATAAAGTTAAGTCCGGCGATGTTGATTTGAACACATTGCTTGAAGCTGGGTTGATTAATCGCAATATTCTTCGCGCTAAAGTGGTGTTGTCTGGAGAGTTAGGTCAGGCGGTGAATCTGAAAGGTATCCGAGCAACGGCTGGCGCGAAAGCGGCAATCGAAGCGGCCGGAGGCAAGGTAGAAGAATAATGGCCGATACTGATGGAATAGCAGGTAGCTTTTCAAAGCTCAAGGAATTACGGCAACGTATATTCTTTGTGTTGGGGGCTTTTCTCGTCTATCGAATTGGAACTCATATTCCGGTTCCCGGGGTTGACCCTGGTGCGGTTGCTGAGATGTTCCGTCAGACACAAGGGTCGATCCTTGATGTGTTGAATATGTTTTCTGGTGGCGCACTTCAGCGCTTGTCCGTTATGGCACTTGGCGTAATGCCCTATATATCGGCTTCTATCATCATGCAGATGATGACTTCTATAGAACCTCGTTTGAAGCAATTAAAGGCAGAAGGCGAATCTGGTAGACGTAAGATTCAACAATATACGCGGTATGGAACGGTGATTCTGGCTATTTTCCAGGGCATTGGTATATCAACTGCTGTTCAGGGTCAGCCGGGCGTAGTGTTAACACCAGGTTTAGGTTTTACTATTACGACAGTGATTACCTTGGTTGCTGGCACAATGTTTTTGGTCTGGCTAGGCGAACAGATTACCGAGCGCGGTATTGGTAATGGCATGTCGCTGATCATTTTTGCTGGCATTGTAGCTGGGTTGCCTGCCGCAGTAGCGGGTACGCTTGAATTGGCCAGAACTGGTGAATTTAGCCCCTTATTTGTAATTGGCTTGTTGATTGGTGTAATTGGGATTACGGCATTTGTCGTATTTGTTGAGCGTGGCCAGCGGAGAATTACTGTTAACTATGCTGCCCGTCAGCAAGGTAGACAGATGATGCAGGCGCCGGCAAGTTACTTTCCTTTGAAGATGAATATGGCAGGTGTTATTCCGCCTATATTTGCTTCTAGTATTATTTTATTTCCTGCTTCTTTAGTGAATTTCTTTGGTACTAGTACCGAGGGTGTCGCAGGTGCTTTAAGGAGTTTTTCTACCTTGATGCAGCCAGGGGAGCCTGTGTATACATTGTTGTATATAGGCATGATTCTATTTTTTGCGTTTTTCTATACGGCTTTAACGTTTGATCCAAAAGACATTGCAGAAAACTTGAAAAAATCAGGTGCTTTTGTTCCTGGAATTAGACCTGGACAGCAGACCGCAAATTATATTGATAGTGTGGTATCAAAGTTAACTTTAGTTGGTGCGTTTTACTTGTGTATCGTGTGCCTGTTACCCGAGTTAATGATAGTGAATTGGAACGTACCGTTTTACTTTGGTGGCACGTCGTTATTGATTATCGTTGTGGTACTAATGGATCTAATGGGGCAAATTCAGTCACATTTAATGTCCCAGCAATATGAAAGTTTGATGAAGAAGACCAACCTTACGGGTGGTGGATCTCGTCGTCGTTAGATTTGTTTTTACTGGTATAGGAGCGTTGATGCATTCCTGTGCTGGTTGAACCCAAGTAGGCAAAATATTATGAAAGTTAGAGCATCAGTAAAGAAAATTTGTCGGAACTGCAAGATTGTTCGACGCAAGGGAGTGGTTCGGGTTATTTGTACTGACCCACGCCATAAGCAGCGTCAAGGTTAAGTAGTACCAAACCATTTAAATGCTTGAATTAGAAGTATTAAATCAGTATGCTACGCGCCCAATTTTAGGGCGATAGCAACTAAAGATCGGAGACTATAGAGTGGCTCGAATTGCTGGCATCAACCTGCCCAGTCATAAACATATAGAGATAGCATTAACCTCTATTTACGGCGTAGGGCGCCCACGCGCGCAGAAAATCTGTGATAGTGCAGGCGTTGCACGAAACACTAAAGTAAATGCATTGAGTGAAGACCAGGCGGAGAAACTTCGCCAAACGGTTTCGCAGTTTGAGGTTGAAGGTGACCTTCGGCGTGAAGTCTCAATGAATATTAAACGATTGATGGATTTAGGCTGCTATCGCGGTTTGCGTCATCGTCGGGGCTTACCGGTAAACGGTCAGCGCACCAAAACTAATGCAAGGACTCGAAAGGGTCCGCGTAAACCTATTAAGAGATAGAGTAGCGGATTAATTTCTGGCTAATTGCTAGATACAAAACCGGGATACCAAAATATGGCAACTGCGTCCAAATCAAAGAAGAAAGTCAAAAAGCACGTCGTAGACGGCATTGCTCACGTGCATGCGACTTTTAATAATACGATCATTACGATCTCAGACCGTCATGGCAATGCGCTATGTTGGGCGACTGCCGGTGGTTCGGGTTTTCGCGGTTCTCGTAAGAGCACACCGTTTGCGGCGCAGGTAGCTGCGGATCGTTGTGGTAAAACCGCATTGGAATTCGGCATGAAGAATCTTGAAGTTCGTGTAAAGGGCCCTGGCCCCGGCAGGGATTCTGCTGTTCGAGCGTTGAATAATTGTGGGTTTGAAATTTCACAAATTACCGACGTTACTCCTATTCCTCACAATGGCTGCCGCCCACCGAAAAAACGTCGCGTATAGCGTGGCAAATGTCTCGCCTGAACATTGCTCAGGCAGGCATGTTTTTGAATAGACTAAATTTAATTTAATAGAGACCAAATAATGGCTAGATATCTGGGACCCACCTGTAAGTTGGCAAGACGAGAAGGTACGGATCTGTTCCTGAAAAGCCCGGTTCGCCCAATTGATTCGAAGTGTCGAATTGATCGATTGCCTGGACAAAGTCCTACGGCAAGACGTGGAAGACCGACTGTATATGGTACGCAGCTGCGCGAAAAGCAAAAGCTACGTCGAATATACGGAGTGCTTGAGAAACAGTTTTGTGGTTATTATGACGAAGCGGCACGGCTTAGTGGTTCAACAGGTGAGAACCTATTGAACTTGCTTGAATCAAGACTTGATAACGTTGTTTATCGAATGGGTTTTGGTGTGACGCGATCTGAAGCACGGCAACTTGTAAGTCATAAATCAATTCTTGTAAATGGCACTATCGTTAATATCCCTTCTTATCAGGTAAAGCCTGGTGACGAAATTGAAATTCGTGAGAAATCTAAAGCCCAATTGCGTATTACTGCTGCCTTAGAAATTGCGGAACAAATTGGATTCCCTCAGTGGACTGAAGTTGACTCTAAAGCGAAAAAGGGTGTTTTTAAATCGCCACCTGATCGGTCCGAAATATTTGCTGACATCGACGAGTCGTTAGTTGTCGCGTTGTATTCTAAGTAATTTGATACTTATCGATTTACTTAAGAAATATCTAATTGATTGAACGGCCCGACCTAGAAATACGGAGAAATACCAAATGGCAGATTCTGCTACGAGTTTTTTAAAACCAAAACTGGTTGATGTAAATACAGAAGATGGCACTCGATCACGAGTGACGATCGAACCATTAGAACGCGGTTTTGGGTACACATTGGGGCATGCGATGCGTCGCATCCTCTTGTCTTCTATGCCCGGCAGTAAAATTACTGACGTGCGTATAGATGGTGTGTTGCATGAGTATTCAACCATCGAAGGTGTGCAAGAAGATGTCATCGACATTCTGATGAATCTAAAAAGTGTATCTTTACTAAAGCATTCAACTGAAACTGTGGTGCTTAAGCTATATAAGGAAGGCCCTGGTGTAGTGACCGCTGCCGATATACAACTGGATCATGAAATTGAAGTCGTTAATCCTGAGCAAGTTATTTGTAACTTGTCAAAAGAAGGAAAGATTAGCGCTGAATTAACCATTCGAAATGGTCGAGGTTATGAAACAGTAGATCAACGTAAGCAAACAGACGAAGACAAGCAGATCGGTATGATGCAGCTTGATGTTTCCTATAGCCCAGTGTTGCGAGTATCTTATTCTGTTGACAATGCGCGAGTTGAACAGCGGACCGATTTGGATAAGTTGACTTTGAATCTTGAGACTGATGGTTCGATTGAGCCAGAAGACGCGGTTCGCCGAGCAGCAACTATATTGCACCAACAGATTGCTGTATTTGTTAATCTCGAAGAGACCGAAGCTGAAGAAGAGGAAGATTTAGGTCCAGAAATTGATCCTGTGTTATTGCGTCCGGTTGACGAACTTGAGTTGACGGTACGTTCAGCAAACTGCCTTAAAGCAGAAAGTATTTACTATATCGGTGATTTGGTTCAGCGAAGTGAGGTTGAGTTGCTAAAAACGCCTAATTTGGGGAAAAAATCTTTAACCGAAATAAAAGATGTTTTAG
>DNHK01000293.1:5093-5671 GCA_003485905.1 Gammaproteobacteria bacterium
ACAGCGCGGTTTGTCACTTGGAATGCAATTGGAAAAATGGCCACCTGCTGCTTTGCGGGTTGATGTTAAACGATAAGGTATTAGTAAAATGAGACATCATAAAGCAGGTAAACAGCTCGGCAGAAATTCTAGTCACCGTCAGGCTATGTTTCGGAATATGTCGGTATCGTTGATACAACACGAGCAAATTAAAACCACTGTTCCAAAGGCTAAAGAACTACGTCGTGTGCTTGAACCACTAATTACGCTTGGGAAGGAGCCAACGGTTGCTAATCGCCGATTAGCATTTTCGCGTCTGCGTGATAAGGCGGCAGTTGGGAAATTGTTTGATGATTTGGGTGAGCGATTTGCAGATCGACCCGGCGGATATTTGCGCATATTAAAGTGCGCAAATCGTACCGGTGATAATGCACCGATGGCGTATGTGCAACTAGTTGAAATGCGCGTTGAAGCTGATCCAGAAAGTACGGATGAAGTAGAAGATGCGACTGTTGTTGCAGATAGTGAAGCTGCTGCTTAGTGCAGTAATTTAGAGATTTCAAGAGAACCCGCTAACAGCGGGTTTTTTCTTATAGTAT
>DNHK01000210.1 GCA_003485905.1 Gammaproteobacteria bacterium
AAGCGCAAACATGAAGGGCGGCAGTCAATTCGCGAAGCGAAATGGCGAGAGCACGGCCACTACCCCTCAGTCCTTTGTATCTAATATTTTTCGGTTTGAGTCACACGCTGCTAACGATCAGCGTTGTGTCACGCTCCCACTTTATTTGCCTATATCGGAACCCCCGCAGCTATCTATCCACACTGATTTAGTCACAGCAGGCGACGTCTCATTGAAGGCCCTGGGGGGGTAGGGTTCGTCTCCGCTAGTATTAGTAGTACCTTCCGAGATACCTCAAAAGCTGAATTTAAAAAATAGTAGGTTAGCTTAAGCCTGTTGACCTCTTCCCATCTTTAATGCCAATTCTTCGATGAGATTTTCGACTTTAGCAGCCGTTTGCCGAACACAACAGCTGGTAAATAATTGATAGGACTATGTGAGACTAGTTTTACTTGACCCATACACTCCCAACAGTATTTAAGGTTGGCGTTGAGCCCACCAATAGCCATCTGCTTGCCGCACCGAAACCTTTGACTGTGAGCGCTAAGATTAGTTTTGACGTATATCCAGCGAACCGTCTGTTTACCGTGGCTTCAAGAACACTTAAAATCGATAAACGCTAAATCGGTACGAGCAAATAGCAAAAGGAGTATTTGCCATGTTTGAGACAGCTGATATTGCACAATTAGCAGCAGCTAGTGGAGTAATCCTCTCGATGCTCACCGTCGCCAAACAAATATACGATAATACTAAGCAAGCCAAGCTCGCAAATTGGGGGGTACTTTCTGAAAGGTATATGTCGGTCTATAGTCAAACCAGTAACTTAGAACTCGCAGAGATAATCGTTAAAGGTCGAGAAGACTATGGCGCGTTAACGGCAAGCGAACAATTAGCGTTTGGCCACTTCTTAGAAAACCTGTGCATCGCCAATGAAGGCGCACTTGTTATGGCCAAAAACATCACTCGAACTGACACTGCAATGATTACCCTATTTAATCGCCACATACGTTGGCATTTGAGCAGCAACGGTGCGAGGCAGTGGTTTGAGCAGTTCCAAGAAGAACGTGGATTTCCAGAGGATCTAACGAACTCAATTCGAAAGGCAATCTCCTAAACAGATGTCACCACCCTACACTTTGCTCACGAGGCGCGCAAAGAGCGTTACCTAGAGGATGTCAGGTGCAAGATGATCAAACAATATACGCTAGGCATGACATTTCTCCCGCTTTAGCATCATCATATTCGATGAGGGTCGCCAACGTTTGAGTAAGCTAGCCGTATAGCTTACATGCCCATTCATTATTGTCGTGGCCCCATCCTAAGACTCATCAACTGGTTCGTCTATAAGCCTATGGGTGAGGCTGTTGAGGGTCTAAGGATGAGCCTTGACCCAATCAGCAGCCATCTGCTGTGCTTCACTGATGTCTGCTGGGGTCATCGTTTCTGCAACTTTATCTCTATTGGTCTTAGCGCCCTCATGTCCATTGGCTGCTGCGAGGTTCCACCACATGTGAGCAGTCTTATAATCCTGCGGTGTGCCTTCACCTTCATAGTGAATTACACCTAAGTAGTACTGTGCACCTTCATTTCCCTGCTCAGCACTGACTACGAACCATTTTGCAGCTTCCCTGTAATCCTGAGTGATACCTTCGCCTCTGTAGTACATCACGGCTAAGGCCCTTTGCGCATTAGAATTTCCCTTCTCAGCACTGGCTTTAAACCATTTCAAAGCCTCCTTATAATTCTGCGGGGTGCCTTTACCACTATAGTAGGACGAGCCTAAGTTGAAATGCGCAGTGGGCAGACCCGGCTGAACCAACGCTTCAGCATCATCAAGCTCACTGGCACTAACGCTGAATGAACCTAATAAAATCAATAGAGCTAGAGCTATCCGCATACGTTTCATCCTGAATTGTTGCTGTTCTTAATCTAAGACTGATCAGTTGGTTCGCCTACATAGTCATCGAGCTGATTGTTCATTGCCATATTACCGCAGCTCCTCAGTCGCAAATGGCACCGACTCAATCACCTCATTTGACTCGCTATCTCTGAGCGATTCGTTGTATTGAAAGAGATTCATAGGCGCGAAAATCAGGAAGACGAAGAAACTGGCTGCCTCTGCGATATGCCAGATCTTCATGTCAAAATTTACGGCGTAGTACTCGCCAGTGGGCAGTGAAATAAAGAAGGTGATTGTAGTTTCAAACGATCATCAGTTACCCGCTTGAGCTCTTTCTTCAATCTACGAATCTCATCTGGCTCTTGCGAGACCTTTCGATAATCCCTCGACCGCGGGCCTTACGTTCTGATCCAGTTATAAAGGCTGCTTGTCGTGGTCCCGAGCCTGTCGGCCACTTCATAGGCACGACATCTGCTTCAGTCACTTGTTTAACCGCCGCGATTTTAAATTCTGCGGGATATCGCTTTCTACTCATATTTTCACGTCTTAGTCGTCATTTTGTGCGACAAAAAGCTGTCTAACAAGTTAGTGGCGATTCAGTCGGCAGAGAGGTTGTTACCTTCATGGGTTTCTCCAATCTTCCTCGAATGTAAAATGCTGTCATCTCTCTCGAATCTTATAGCGACCAGCACCAAGTACAGCGGCTTGGCCCGGCGGCTCGAGTCGTTTATCGACAGGCGACAAGGTCGATCACTGCTTAGGACTGAGTCAGAGGAATGATTTTTTCGCCGAATTCAGCCATCCGATCAAGACCGCCCGGCCCTGCAAAGAAGAAAGCTGGAATCATGATGCGTCCAACCCCAAGTGCTGCCATCTCTTCTACGCCCGCTACCGGATTGGCCATCTGTGCCCCGAATATGGCATTGATCTCAATTTCACTTGGATCTCTATTCGCTTTTTCTGCCGCTTGGCGAACACGTTCTAATAACTTGCCTAAACGTTCACTATCCCCTTCACCAGGGAAGTAACCATCAGCCAATTTGACGGCTCGATTTATCGCCGCATCTGTGTCACCGCCAACAATGACCGGGATGTTTCCATTCACCGGCCGAGGACTACAGGTCGCCGGATCGAAGTCGACAAAATTACCATGGAACTCGGCATGAGGACCTGCCCAAAGTGCTCGCATGGCTTCAATGTACTCATCATTTCTGGCGC
>DNHK01000313.1 GCA_003485905.1 Gammaproteobacteria bacterium
TTTTTTCGCCTGAGGCTTTATCAATAAGCTCTGTCACATGCCGTAATGCATCTATGTTGGCGGTTACTACTGGGTGCATTTGTTTCTCCAGTTAGACAAAAAGGATTTAGCGTTCTCTTTTCCCATATAACGGGATAAATAGCGTACGGGCATTTTTCGCATATCGACTAATATCAGACCGTCTAGTGAATCATTAAAGTCTGTGTTCACCGAAAAGCAGACAAACTTACCGTTCAGCGACAGGTAGTGACGTATCAGCAGTGGCAAGGTTTTTCCGGGATCGCATCGGCCGACCAGCTTACTAAGTACGGCCACTTTGCTCAGTGAGCCAAGCATTTCAGAGGTCCAAATTTTACCACCTACTTTGAGCGGAGTAATTGCTTCAACATTTTCTAGATACTCATCATCTGCCCGATGTGAGGCCAGCATACTTTCCGCGATTAATGCGCGCGCCATATCTGAGTGATCACGCGAAATACTGACCGCGCCAAACAGCGTGTGATATTCAGGGTATTGGGCAACAAATTTTCCAATCCCTTTCCAGAGTAGATCCAGGGCCGCAGGTTGGCGCTGGTAATCGGGGTGTACAAACGACCGGCCGACTTCTATGGCCGCGCCAATTTTGTCGAGATAGGCTTGATCAAAACGGTATAAGGTGCGGCCATACAATCCATCAATTCCGCACTTCTCCACAATCTTGTCGACTAGGCCCACTCGGTATCCACCAGCCACTAGATGGCGCTCCTTGTCCCAGATAAACAGTTGCATGTAGTGTGGATCAAACTTATCTATATCCACCTTATTACCTGAACCTTCGCCAGCAGCCCGAAAAGTAATTTCTCGTGCAATGCCAATCTGCTCCATTAGCGGGCCTAGTGCACTATATGGCGCACAGTACACGTCAAATTTCGTATGCTCGATAATACGAAATTCTTTTAGTCTGACAATGCCAGCCAAGAGGTCAGCGCTGGGGCGTGAAATGCTAGATACGGAGGCATTCTCTAAAGTTTTTCTGGCGGATTGATCAACATTCAGTAAATCAGTGCTCATACGCAGGTAGTGAGTGACAGACTCGTGGTCACTTAGCTACTGGATTTCTATTGGCGTAACTGGTTCGCCAACTTTTAAAGAGATTTGCGAACCGTGCTTATTCGATAATTCGCGCGCTAGCATTAACGTGCGCAATCTCGGGTGGATTAAGCCAAGTGTGTAGAACAGGCGGCTGTTTCTACCCTTTACGAAAATGGGCACACTGATAGCCCCGGTTTTTTTAGCAAGTTGTCCTACTAAACGATCCCAAGGCCTATCTTCAATTCGACGAGTTTTCATGTTGATTGAGGAAACCTGGCCAGCGGGAAATATCAAAAGCATTCCATCATTGCGCAAGTGCTTCATTGCTTTGCGCATTCCCGTTAGGTTTTTGTGTGCTGCGTTTGCGGATAGAACATCAACACCAATAAAAATATCACTTAGTTCTGGTATTCGCGTAAGCATTTCGTTGGTTAGCACCTGCACATCTGGCCGAACTTTAAGCAACATTTGTGCAATCGCGACACCCTCTAAGCCCCCTAAAGGATGATTAGCAACCACTAATACGGGCCCAGTTTTGGGTATTTGAGTAAGTAGGTCAGACGATTCGACTTCAACATCAATGCCTAGCGCATTCAATGTGTAATCTAGGAATGACTTTGCATTTTTGGTGCTCGGACGCGAACGATAGTGTTTTGCAAGTGGTGCCAATCCCAGAACGGCGCCGCCTACCTTTGCCAGCAAGCGACTTTTGAGAGGAAGCTCAAAGGGGTTGAATAGCGTTTCAGCAGTCATCAGTCAGTTTGCGGATAGTGTGTGGTCAAGTTCTTTTCCTTTCGCCATGCGGTTAGCAAACTTACTATGCCAGGTGGTTTATATCCACGGGCACGATTTTCAGCGCCGATTGCAAACAGAGTGCGATATTGCCAAATCAGGGATCTCCACGCTTCAACTAGACCAGCATTTTTGTCCCAGATATGCAGCGATTCGGAACTGGCTCCGTTGACTTCGATGATGCTGATATCTTGTCCTTTCTTTAGTTGATCTACATTTTTAAACTTCACATCCAGGCGTCCATAATAGAACTCTGGGAAACCATTCATGATCTCGTCAATTTTTTGAGTGAGCGCGTCGGTAATATATTCACGACCGTCTGTGAATACGGCTCCGCGGCAGTGGCTTGCAGCGAATACTAGTCGAAATGGTTCATCTTTGGGGATGACTGTGTCTAGTAGATCTTTGTGACGCATTTTATAAAGATGGCTAACTTTGTTCGCACGCTCGTCTCGTTCGATCAGCTCCAGCAACGTGTGTTGTCCGTCACCCACAACATACGGAGTGTACTTGAGCGCAATCGAAGTTATGTGTCCTGTATTTTCGTGAGGGTGTTTAACGTAAAAAATACCGGCTTCGGGCTCCCAGTCAGCCAGTTGTTGCAGCATGAATTCGCTGCCGGCCGGATAGTTTTCAAGATATCTCGATAATTCGATCTTATCTTTCAACAGATTCACTCCGGCCCCTCTACAACCCATATCTGGTTTGCCAACTATAGGGAATCCCAGTTTTAAGTTCTTGAGTTTCACGATTATATTATCAACCTGCTCATCGGCAGGTTGATCGCTTACTTTATAAGTAATCCATGGAAGAATGTATTGCTGCGAATTCTGATTTGCCTGCAACAGGAAGTCATTTTTGGAAAACCCCACCATGCCGGAATTTGGGATTCTCGGATTGGCAATAAGCGGTAGTGATAGCGAACGGTTTTTGACTGATAAATACAGCCAATCGAAAATCACTGGTAAATACATCACCCACGTTGGCCAAAACTCGAAGTATGAGACAGTAAAATCGGCCTTTTGCATAGGGGGCATTCCCGGGCTTACGTATTCCGGGTGAGCGATAGGCTCAGTGCCCAATGTGTTGGCTGATTGAATCGAGGTCATAAATAGGCTGTATATTCGCCTGAATGGTAGGTTGAAAGTATATTTTATCAGTATCTTTAATTTGGGGCACTGTTGTGTGCCTGCGTAAGGTGGGTGACTGCTTAGAGTGTGATATAGGTCGTTATACATTTAACAGCTTATGTCATTAATAATGTAGCTACCTTGTAAATTATGCGTTGCCAACTTTGCCTTGCTGAATTAGAGCCGGCTAAACGATGCCTTGAATTCAATTTAACTATCGTAAATTGGTATGACAGGGCACTCATAAAGCGTCGGTTTGTTTTCATAAAGACCTGTATTGTGTAATTATTCTTGCCAATAATAATTGATGGGTCAGGTCTTACCATCTAATCGGGCGATGGCCTTTTGTTGTAGGGGAAAAACTACGTGAAACTTTACTTAAGCGTTATGCGGTTGCTGGCAATAGCACTAATTTTAATATTCGTTTCGGCCTGTAGCACGCCGGAGGCTTTAACTGAACACCGGGAGTTTGTTGCAAGAGAAGTGGTAAACAATCCAGCTGTTGAAGAGGCGTATATCGAGCAGGGTGATTTCCGCTTGTACTATAGATCGAGTGGTAAGGCTGAAGATGCAGTAGCGGTGTGGGTGCACGGCACGCCAGGTGGTTGGGGGAGTATCGGCAGGTTGTTAGTTAACGATGAATTCAATAGTCGAGTGTTGCTTGCGAGTATCGATCGACCAGGCTGGGGATATTCACAATATACTGACGAGCCTCGGCTGGTAACTAGCTACGCCGAGCAGGCGAATCTTATCGCCCCGTTATTACAAAAGTTGAAAGCGGATCATCCCGACAAGCCGCTAATACTCGTGGGTCACTCGCTCGGGGGCTCAATTATTCCTGCGATCGCCGCAGACTTTCCAGAATTAGTTGATGGACTACTTATTCTGTCAGCAGGCCTAAACCCCGATATTACCGGGCCGCGCTGGTATAACCATATGGCAAAGTTTAGTCTGATAAATGCTGCGTTAGATGAGCGAATGCAAGCGGCGAATGTAGAAATGTTCTCCCTCGCAATCGAGCTAGAAAAGTTACGTGAGCGCTGGGCTGAGTTTGAAATGCCAATCCTGGTAGTGCAGGGGACTGAGGACGAATTGGTATATCCAGCAAATGCAGACTTTGCCGAGAGCGTGCTGAATTCGAATAATTCACGAGTTGTTCGCTTACCGAATCAAGGTCATTTTGTGCATATGGAACGCACCGACCTAATTGCGACGTGCGTGCTAGCTATAGCAACGGAACAGCTCGATCACTGTGCGGAGTAGTTGTTGTTTATATTAGTCCCACATATAAGATAGTAGCTACTCGAGCAGGATTTCCGCGCAACACATTGGTGCTTTTGAAAACAAATAAATTTAGATTTTAATAACTAACATAATATTTTAATGGTATGGAAATTATAGATTCTTTCGCATCGCAGACCCAAAGCTTATGGCAGGGCTCTTCGGCAATCACACAAACACTATTGGCTGTGCTCTGCACGATCGCTCTGTTTTACATAGTGCGATTTGTGATTATTCAGCGATTGGCAAAATTGACCGCAAGCACAGAGAACGATTTTGACGATCGACTTGTTCATTTCTTAAGGCAGTTTTTATGGCTTGCTGCACTGGTAGGTGGATTGGTGTGGGTGCTCAACATCAACGGCATAGAAGTAGGTCCCGTGTTGGCTGGCGCTGGAATTTTTGGTATCGCTATCGGCCTGGCCGCAAAAGAAACCTTGGCCGACATTTTGGCGGGTATTTTCTTGATTGCGGACCGCCCCATAAGAATTGGTGATCGGATTATTATCGATAAAATTGGTAAGCACTGGGGCGGTTGGGGTGACGTTATCGATGTTGGGTTGCGCCGCACTACTATTAGAAATACTGATGGAGTGATTGTTAACTATCCGAACGCAGTGTTGGCCGCCTCGACCATTAAAAACTTTTCGTTTGATCCACAGCCTGTGCGAGCACGGATTCGGTTTCAGACAGATTTCAATGTTGATCCAGAGCAGGTTCGATCAATCACGATTGGGGTAATTGAGAAAGTTGACGGAATTATTGAAGGTAGTGCCACGGTGGTCGTTCGATCAATATGGGATGATGATCAGGGCCATTTACTGTCCGGGATACTTTTCGAAGCGCGCTATAAGTTGGTAGACGTAAAAACCAGGACGGTATTGCGTTCCGCTGTGCTGGAAAGTCTTATCCTGGAATTTAGAAAGAATAGTATTTCGATGGCTGCCCTGCCTATCAAGAATATCTCTTAATACTCTTTAACTTAATAGTCTCTAAATAGCACCGACGGCTTTAATAGCACTGATGGTATTGAAATGCAGATACAAAAAGAGGGCAGGGTTATAAACCCTGCCCTCTTTTTATTTTCTAGTTGATTAACCTCTTACATAGAGGCTTTTTTTAAACCAGCCAACGATCGTTGGCGGCCAACAAAGCTTTCAAGAGCAATCTCATAGTTTTCTCGTGCCGATTGATTGTCACCAATCGCTAGATAAGTATCGGCGAGAAGCTCCGCAGCTGGCTGTGCTGGTTGAGCAGGGCCGTATTCAGGCGGTACGCCAGCTTCCATTTCAGCCGCTTCTTTCATTAGGGCAATTGCTTTTTCCTGATTGCCTGCAGCAAATTCAATCTGGCCTTCGAGTTGCAGGTGCAGCAATCGGGGTACCATCGCACGGCGATTTTTAACCGCCACCGGCTCTGCGCCACCGATTCCAGCAAGCGCTTCTTTTGCGCCATCAGTGTCACCACTCTTGAGTAAACGAACGCCGTGTACATATTGGTCAGTTGCAACAAAGAAAGGGTCTAGACCTTCATGGCTCACTGATACGGATGCGAGTGAACCCGTCCAATCTCCTGAGTCGATTACGTAGGCAGCTCGGCCGTAGATGAAGTTTTGTCGGTGTATTTGTCCACCATATTGATTCATTTGTGCTTCAATTAAAGCGAGTTTTTCTGCCGATTCTTCTGGCCTGTTCACTTGGTTCAATCCGTAAATAACCCAAGTTAATGCATGATAAGCCTGGTTACCGTATTCATCGTCGGGTGTTGGCTGGCGAGACACAGCTTCCTCATAAGAGCGGATGTTCCGTTCTAGCCCGAGCTCCCACATTCCAAGTGCATAATAAATATGTGAACCCATATGAAGCGCGTGAATAGCCGACGGCGCAACTTCGGAGTAGACCTTTGCTGCGCGTAACCCTAATGGTGCATGAACGGGGTCATCATAACTATGAATGTTGTAATGCAATGCACCTGGGTGCCGTGGATTGAGCACTAATATGTCTTCAGTGATAGATGCTGCTTGCATGTACCTAGAATAATCACGCCCGCCGTGACTAGTGGTTATTAATGATAGGGCATAAAGCGCAGCGGCATCAAGATCTTCCGGATAGTTTTGGTAGATCTGTTTTAACTCTGCTGAATAAGCAGTTTCGCGCTCTTCTTGACTCCCTTCGCCAAATAACGCTTCGACCGAACGGTGATAGGCTTTTTCGCGCTCAGTTTTGAAGTGTTCGGCGCGAGCTTCCGGGGTAGCCCCAATCTTGGCCAATGCAGCCCGAGAGCCTTCAATATTTTTGTAAGCCCATAAGTGGTGTTCGTAAGTGAGCGACTCGCCCCAGTAGGCCATTGCAAAGTCTGGGTCCATTTCTTGCGTTGCGATAAAATTTGCCCGTGCGTCGTCGTACTCAAAATTATGAAGCTTTAACAGTCCTTGGACAAAAATTTCGTGGGCTTTAGCATTGCCAGTGGCAGGAAATTCGGTAGAACCGTATATATTGAATTCAGCGGTATCGACGGCGGGGGCCGTGCCTACAATAGCCAAGTTTAAAATCAGGCCTAAAAGAAAAGCGCTTTTCATGAGTATTTCCTCAACTTTAGTGGTCAATATAGGTATATAGGATCGATCATGATCCTAATCGCAATACCTAGTCGAAATAAGAGTATAGATAGATTAAATCGCGCGATAGTATAGCGCGCCATATCCAACAATTAGTATATAACGATATAACAAATTGGTATAACAAAGTTTCTATTACATCTCCACAAAATATCCATACTTATGCGTGGCCTCACGCGTAGAATAATTCTGTAGAGATAAGCATAATTTATTTTTGAGTGAAATTTAAGGCAATCTAAATTCTACATGCGAACTCAATTTGTTTACTGGGTCGCGAGGTAAACGCCGCTAGGGCAGGAGCAGTAATGGCAATCACAGTCGAGACGGTCATCGCCGCAAATCGGTTTGGACTAGGTGCAAGGCCTGGCGATCTGACGAATATCGGAGATTCTCCTCGGGAATGGTTGATTGCTCAGGTAGAACAAGCGCAGCCATTATCAAAAGACGTTGGAAGCCTACCCACTAGTAAACAAGCGGTAGTAAAGCAACAGGCTTACCGTCGTCAGCAACAGCAAGCCCGGCAAAATGGCAGTGATGCTTCGCAAGCGAATAATGTTCGAGCATTGATACAAGAACTGCGGCCCATGTACGAGCAACACATTGCTGCACGATTGACCCAGGCACTTAAATCAGACACTCCTTTCTATGAGCGATTAGTGCATTTTTGGTCGAATCATTTCGCTGTTTCAGCTGATAACCCACAAACATTGGGCCTCGTGCCTACGCTCGAGGTTGAAGCAATCCGACCCAATATAAGCGGCAGCTTTGTAGATATGCTTCGAGCCGTAGAGCAGCATCCGGCTATGCTTACGTATTTAGATAATAATTTATCGATTGGCCCAAACTCCAAATTAGGAAGTAGGGCGAGTGGGCGAGCGGGCCGAAATAACGGAGCACCTCGTCGCAAAATTGATATTAACGAGAACCTCGCCCGCGAAATTATTGAGTTGCACACCTTGGGTGTCGACGGTGGTTATACCCAGCAAGACGTTACTTCCTTCGCAAAGGTAATTACTGGTTGGGGCGTTGGCGGAAATGGAAATGGCAACACTCGTTT
>DNHK01000106.1 GCA_003485905.1 Gammaproteobacteria bacterium
TTCGGGTTGAACTCGAAAATGGCCACGTGGTCAATGCGCATATATCAGGGAAAATGCGCAAAAACTATATACGAATACTTCGCGGGGATACGGTAACTGTGCAGCTAACACCGTACGACCTTACCAAAGGCCGTATTGTATACCGCAACCGAACTTAGAATACTAAACACCCTTCTTTAACGTATTTAAGCCCTCAGGTGCGAGAAATTTTCGCATCAACAATACTTTCGCTCACTCAACATATTACTGTTTATATACACAGTAATATGTTACTGTTTCATCTGTTTTTGTAGCCACGGATACGCGTCAAAATGAAACAGTTAACCAAACGACAAACAGAAATACTTAGTTTTATTCAGCAGGCAATCGCTGAAACTGGCGCGCCACCAACACGTATTGAAATCGCAGATTACTTTGGTTTTCGCTCACCTAACGCTGCTGAGGACCATTTAAAAGCTCTTGCCAAAAAAGGCAAGATCATCCTGAAAAGTGGTACTTCGAGAGGAATACAGCTAGTCACCGTCAAATCTGAAAAGCTACCAAATATGAGGCAGTTTGAACCAATACAAGCGGTAGACAATGTAGCTAACAAACCTCATTCAGACGATGATGTAAATCCTACCAGTCTCAGTGCTAGCAATATCAGCCCCATAGGTAATAGTAGACAACAACTACCAGGTGGTAGTAAAAATAATGTTGTTCCCTTCACCAAAGTAGCCTCTATTGAATTCGAACAATTGCCAATAGTCGGTTCAGTTGCCGCAGGTGAGCCTATTCTTGCAACAGGTAATATTGAGTCGCGCCTAAATATTGATACGAGTGTTTTCTCGAAAACTCCTGATTACCTTCTGCGTGTGCGTGGAGATAGCATGCAAGACATCGGCATCATGGATGGCGATATATTAGCCGTGAAAAATGCCGTTACAGCGGAAAACAATCAAGTCGTAGTTGCACGCCTCGACACCGACGTAACCGTGAAACGCTTTAAACGCGCTAGCGAACAAAGCAAAACAGTCGAATTAATCGCAGAAAACTCTTCCTATAAGCCGATTATTGTAGATTTAGAACACCAAGAATTCGCAATCGAAGGTATCGCAGTTGGGGTTATCCGAAACGCCATTCACTAATCCAGCAATTACATCAGTCGGTTTGTCCGTTTTAATTCTTGCAACATCGCAAACTCGGCAGCCGCTGGATCCGATCCTGTGCCAAAGTTCACGACCCCTGATGTATAGCTAGTGCCAAATGTTTGCGCTGCCGTTAAAGTTTGTAAATACCCCGAGTCCAGCATGTCTTCCGTAAGCGATTCCAATGGATGTATAAACACACTCCATATGTATCCATTGCTAATCGCATAACGGGCATCAAGTGTACTTTCAAAATTTGCTTGCATTAATCTCGAATAAATAGACGGATCAACTTCGCTAATTTTATTCAGCGAAATTATTATTCGCATCCTACCAAAGTTTGGGTCTGCGAGGATTTGAACTGTTAATCCGTCATCATCGATAAGCCAATTACCGACCTTGCCCTGAGCTTCAGGGAACCCTTCTTCTACCCAGCTCTGTAATTCGTCAAATTGCATTAGTGGTTTTCAATACCTTTGCTGTCCGTTCAGGAACAAAGCCCCGATTGTATACGTCAATGTCATAGATGGGTGTGCTCGAGCGGATTTCAAGCTTCCATTATTTATCACAGTTAACATATAGACTGCTTGTAACGACTCCAATCAAAACCGATACCGGGATCGGTTTTACGGCCCGGTGCAATATCACTGTGCCCAACTATAGAATCACTGTTGATCAGAGGGTATGCTTCTATTAGCGTGCGGGACAGCGCTGCCAACGCGGTGTATTGCTCTTTCTCAAAAATATCATCATCCATCCCTTCGAGTTCAATACCAATTGAAAAATTATTAACCGTTGTTCTGCCATGATACTCCGACTCCCCTGCATGCCAAGCTCTATGGTCGGTGCTAACGAACTGGACTATACGACCGGTCCGTTCTATTAGAAAATGAGATGAGACCTGCAAGTGTTGTATACCTTCAAAATACGAGTGCGCGGAGCAATCTAGCTGGTTCTGAAAAAAATCACATACTTCCCGTCCGCCATATTCTCCGGGCGGTAGACTTATACAATGAATAACCAATAACTCAGGCACGTCTGCGATCGGGCGTTCGTCAAAATTTTCGGATGGCACGTGCGCCACACCTTTAATCCAACCATCCCTCAATATCAGTCTAGAGAGCATTCAAATCCATCCCCACGAAAAAACGAGAAGTAATACTGCCCCGGCAAACACACCTGCCAACAAGTCGTCAATCATTACACCAAATCCACCACCGACTCGACGATCTAAAACACGAATTGGCCAGGGCTTGAGAATATCGAACAGTCGAAACAATAGAAATCCGAGCAACAAAGTTGACCATGAATATGGAACAGCAGTCATCGTAATTAATAACCCGACTATTTCATCCCAAACAATAGCACCATGATCATGCACTCCAGCATCCCTGCACGTCACATCACATAGCCAAATACCAATAAAAAAAGCAAATGCTGTTACCAACAAATATGTAGTTAAGGGGAACGTGCTTAACCATAAATATATCGGTACTCCCGCCAAAGTACCCCAGGTTCCAGGGGCCGGTTTAAGTAACCCGCTACCAAATCCTAGCGCAAAAAAATGCACTGGGTTTCGCAGATTAAAATTAACCGCAAGCGCGGTACGATGACTATCCTTCATAAAATTTGCATTTATCGATTTTTAATACCGCTCAATTTGTTTTAGCTACGCGCTTTGAACGAATAGACCCTTAATCAATTGGCTGACGCCAATCCAATTTACAGATAATCTCACCGATAAGATTATCTCTGAATGCACCACAATCTAACGGCAAAATTATTTCAAATTCAACTAAAATGACTAAATCCCAAGTTATTCGCGTACTTGGCACTAACGTCCACACTATCTCTAAAGCAACGCACCCGTCCAGTATTGGTAACCGTACCAATTTTTCGAAGGCCAATACCTAATCGCGCAGATATATCGAAAAGAGTCCGTTGTTTATAGGGATCCACAGTGAACAGCAGCTCATAGTCATCACCGCCGGACAAAGCGCAATTTATAATCTTGTCTAGCTCCAAATGTTCCGCCAAACTAGGGTGAAGAGGCAAACAATCCAGTTCTAAATCAATACCAACTGTACTTGCATCACATATATGAGAAGCATCCGCCAACAAACCATCTGACACATCGATGCACGAGGACGCTACACCGGATATCGCCAACCCAAGTTCCACTCGAGCCTCTGGCCGATCTAGATAATTATGCAGTTTCCCCAACTGAACAGTATCTACACTGCCACCTTCTCTTTGTTCAATTCGCAAGCCAAGTATGTAGGCTGCCACGCCCAATTCTCCACTTACCCAGACTAAATCACCAATATTCGCACCGCCACGGGTTATCGCCTGCCCGCTTTCAACCTCACCCCCCATCTGCAAGGTTAGTGACATCGGACCTTTTGTGGTGTCTCCACCAACCAGTGTCACATCATGAATGTCTAGCGCCTCATACAGCCCGTTCGAGAATGATTTAATCCAAGTCTTATCTGGAGTTGGCAATGTTAGGCATAAAGTTGCCCAAACTGGATTAGCCCCCATGGCAGCCAGATCACTTAAATTGACCATTGCCAGCTTATAACCGAGGTCGTATGGTGATACATCCGAAAAGAAATGCACACCGCTAACCATTGTGTCAGCACAAACGACCAGAGACCGTCCTGGAGTTGCGGCCAACACTGCCGCATCATCCCCCACGCCTATCTCGACTTTCGCATTTTTCCTGTAAGGACGCTTAAAATACCTTTGGATTAAATCAAACTCGTCCATTCAGGAGTCAAACCAACAGTCGATTAGCATCGGCTCGACTCTGCCAATTTATCGAGAACACCGTTAACATAGCGAAAACTATGCTCCGCCCCAAATACCTTAGCTAGTTCTATAGCCTCATTAATTACTACTTTGGGCGGAACTTCCAACTGATGCATTAACTCATAACTGGCAAGTCGCAGTATCGCTCTTTCGATTGGATCCAATGAATTAAAAGGTCGATCAATAAACGGCTCAAGTGCTGCTTCTAATTCCTCGCAATATTGAGGAACCTCAGAAATCAACATTGCTAAATAAGACGTATCGACTCCTTTGCTACCTTCTGTCTCAATAAAGTGATCGCGTATAACATCAGCTGACTGATCTGTGATATCCCATTGATAGAGGGCTTGCACTGCTGTCCTACGAGCTTTATGTCTCGGGCCAAGCTTCCCGCCCTTGGCTTGAGAATCATGCGTGTGTTTAACCATTCAATACTCTGTACTTACCGTTCAAAGTCACACTGAAAAGCCTACTGCAATAAACTTGCCCTGACTTCATTTTATTTGCTTTAGCAAGTTAGCAGTCTCTAGTATCGCTAGGGCAGCCTCGGCCCCCTTGTTGCCAGCCTTAGTACCAGCTCTTTCAATTGCTTGCTCAATCGTATCGACTGTCAGCACCCCAAACCCTACAGGTATGCCTGTAGTCAGCGCTACCGAACCAATTCCCTTTACACACTCTCCCGCCACATATTCAAAATGCGGTGTACCACCACGAATTACAGCACCAATAGCCAAAATTCCATCAAAGTCACCGCTTTCCGCAATCGCTTTAACGGTAACCGGGATTTCGAACGCACCCGGCACCTTCGCAACAGTAATAGAACTTTCGGGAACGCCATGCCTGACTAAGGTCTCAATCGCCCCAGATAGTAAGCTATCAACTATAAGACTATTAAATCGCCCGCAAACTATCGCTAGCCGCAGCCCACTTCCGTTTAAATTACCTTCCAACTCTTTATATGCCATTTACTCTAACTCTTAAACTATTCAATTACGCTAGGTTATTAAATTTACTTTTCCTACTTACTTACTGTTTCAACCAAAGATACACCTATGCCATAGAGGTCATACAATCTCAGTGATGTAATCTACTATTTCGAGCTCAAACCCGCTTAAACCATGAACTTTCAAAGGCTTGCCCAGAACGCGCATTTTGCGTACCCCTAAGTTTGCGAGAATCTGGCTACCAGTACCCAGTAAACGTAAATGTTTATCACCAGTACTAGGATTTTTTAATTCGGTTGTAGAATCTTCCAGCTCTTTAAGAATCTCAATATCTGTTTGATCATATCGCAAAATGACCAACACACCAGAACCTTGTTTCTCAAAAAACTTCAGTATCTTATCTGGACTCCAAATATCCTTACCCTGAAGAGCCAATACAGATGCGACCAGGTCAGACTCCACATGCACTCTAACCGGCACCCCCTTCTCTGGGTCAATATCACCTATCACCATTGCAATATGAGTCTCTTCACGTTCCTTATCGTTAAATACAACTGTTCGAACCGGGCCGTTTACAGCCCCACCCAATGCGGTATCCAAATAAGTCTCATGAACACGTTCGACGCTTGGTTCATGCCGCATGCGGTAGCGAATTAGCTCTGCGATAGAGCATAATTTCAATTGATGTTCTTCAGCAAACCTTTCCAGATCTGGCATCCGTGCCATCGTGCCATCATCGTTAAGTATTTCGCATATCACACTCGAATGATCCCTACCGGCTAAGCGTGCGAGATCGACTCCAGCTTCAGTGTGCCCGGCTCTATTTAATACTCCTCCGGAACGCGCCATGATCGGAAAAATATGACCGGGTGTCACAATGTCTTCTGGCACAGCCTTTTGATTAACAGCAGCAAGAACCGTCGTAGCTCTATCAGCTGCTGAAATTCCGGTCGTCACTCCCGTAGCAGCTTCTATTGATACAGTAAAATTTGTCGAAAATCGAGCCCCGTTATTGCCTACCATTAACGGTAAACCAAGCTGCTCGCAACGATCTTCAGTTAACGTCAAACAAATCAAACCCCGCCCAAAGCGTGCCATAAAGTTGATCGCGTCAGCATCCACAGCATCTGCCGCCATCATAAGATCTCCCTCATTCTCACGATTCTCATCGTCAGTAAAAATCACCATCCTACCTAGACGATAATCTTCAATAACTTCTTCGATAGTATTGTGACTCATACGGTTTCTACTCGTTACTGCGCAGCCTAAGCGCACCTGACGGCGGATAACATCGATGGCATCTATAGAAATCCATTTTCTGATAAAAGCTCTGCAGTTACTTCGCCAAAACTAGCGGCCTCTGAGGTAGCTAGTAAACGCTCCAAGTACCGAGCGATTAGGTCGACTTCTATATGAACTTTATCCCCTATTTTCTTATTTTCCAGATTAGTTTCTTGCCACGTGTGTGGAACAATATTCACATCAAAATATCGGCCCTCCACAGAATTTACTGTCAAACTTATACCGTCTAACGTTACCGAGCCCTTTCGAGCAATATACTTAACTTGTTCAGCCGGTGCTTCAAACACCAGTCGCCATGACCTCGCGTCTTTATCCAATTTCTTTAAGGTTGCGACCCCATCGACATGTCCAGATACAAAATGTCCACCCAAATGAGTGTCCGGGGTAAGCGCCAACTCCAAATTCACGATCGTACCCTTACTCCAATCCGCAATTAACGTATGCGACAAGGACTCTCTTGACACATCAAACCGCAATTCATCGCCCATTTGCTCAATAACGGTTAAACATACACCGTTTATAGCAACACTGTCGCCAATAGCAATAGCTTTATCTGTAAGCCCTGGCGCTCCTATTAGCAACTGAATATCACCAGCTTTAGCTAGGGAATCCTTCACTTCGCCTTTAGCGGCTATTAGCCCAGTAAACATTAGGTACCACAGCCAATTAATTCCATCGACGGCGGATATACTGCTCGAGCCCGCACATCATCACCAATTTGGGTAACGTCCTGAAACCTAAATTGAGGACGATCAATCAGCCTCTCAACCGTTCGCGTATCAAACATGCCGCGCGCACTCCCACCTAAAACACTTGGCGCATAGTAGACTATTAATTCATCTACCAAACCATGCTCCAATAAAGCACCCGCAAGTTTCCCTCCGCACTCCACAAACACATCGTTGTGCTCACGTAGCCCTAATTCTTCAAGCACAGCCTGCAAATCTATTCCGCAATCGTCGTTAACATCAACAGACACTATTTCTGCCCCTTTAGATTCCAAAGCAATACGTTTCTCAACGTCAGTGCTGCCAGTCAGTATCAAGATGTTCCCGTCGTCGCCGACAATTTGAGCATCAGCTACTATCCGCAAACTGGTATCCAAGACAACACGCAGTGGTTGCTTCTCTGTCGCCACTAGCCGAACCGTCATTTGTGGATCATCCGCCTCTACCGTGCCACTACCAGTCATAATTGCTGAATAGCGAGCACGTTGCTTGTGTACATCTTCTCGAGCTTCTTTTCCCGTGATCCATTGGCTCTCACCACTCTCGGTCGCGGTACGCCCATCTAATGTCGCCCCAATTTTAAGTGCAACCCACGGCCGACCACTCAACATTCGGGTAATAAACCCTCGATTAATCCAGCGCGCCTCAGATTCCAAAAGACCAAACTCTACATCTACGCCAGCCGTTCTAAGCACATCGAACCCACCACCTGACACCATTGGGTTTGGGTCCTCCATCGCACATACCACTCGAACGATACCCGCTCTTGCGATCGAGTCAGTGCATGGTGGCGTGCGACCCTGATGACAACAAGGTTCAAGATTTATATACATAGTCGCGCCACGGGCTTTATCATCAGCTTGTGCGAGCGCTAATACTTCCGCATGATCTTCCCCAGCCCGCGAATGATAACCTTCGCCAACTACTTCATCACCACTCACAATTATACAGCCTACACATGGATTGGGATGAGTATCACCTTCTCCACATTGCGAAAGCTCAACCGCTCTCGCCATATACTTTTCGTCTAGCGAACTAAACGTCATACTTTCTTTTTGGCTTTCCGCAATCCACTGCGGTCTGAAGCGCGCTTCTGCAAACGCTGGATTTCTTCACTAAATTGATCTACATCCTCAAACGATCTATATACTGACGCAAAGCGAACATAAGCAACCTTATCAAGCTTGCGAAGTTCGAACATTATGAGTTCACCTAATTGAACAGATCGAATCTCTCGTTCCCCGCTCTGCATGAGAATATTCCGAATCCTATGCATCATTGAATCGATTTGATCTGCGCCAACAGGACGTTTTTCCAACGCTCGATCAACACCACGACGTATTTTCGCCTCATTAAACTGCTCGCGCTGACCGTTGCTCTTAACAATATATGGCAGCTTTAAGCTAGCGTTCTCCATCGTAGTAAATCGTTCAGCACAGGATTCGCACTCACGTCGACGACGTACCGTATCTCCATCGTCAGCTAAACGGGAATCGATGACTCTAGTGTCATGAAACTGGCAAAATGGACAATGCATAGAAACCTTCCGTTACACAAATGAAACAAGTAAGTAGCGCCCGTAGTATCTGATTTTACACACTTTTCAGACAACTCTTCATATTTGTCCAATGGGCGAGAATACGGATTCTCGAAGAAAACGCGCAGAACTAACTGGAATAAACTGGAAACCGTGCACAGGTATCGAGAACCTCTTGCTTAACCCTCGCCACCACGCTCTCATCTCCCATGTTATCAACTATATCTGAAATCCAATTCGCTAATAATGTCATCTCAGATAAACCAAAACCACGGGTGGTAATCGCTGGCGTACCAACCCTTACACCACTGGTCACAAATGGACTTTGAGGATCATTTGGTACCGCATTTTTATTAGTCGTAATGTTTGCCGAATGTAGTGCAGATTCAACATCTTTTCCAGTAAGCCCTTTCGAAGATAAATCGATCAAGCACAGGTGGTTATCCGTACCGCCTGACACCACATCAAGTCCACGCCCTAACAAACCATCGACCAAAGCCCTAGAGTTATCCAACACTTGCTGCTGATAGGCATTAAATTCTGGGCTCAACGCTTCCTTAAA
>DNHK01000142.1 GCA_003485905.1 Gammaproteobacteria bacterium
TGAACTTTTCGTATCTGCTTGGTTTAGGGGGCGTATCACGACAAGAGACACCCGCAGTGAATACACAAAGCACCCGCATAATATTCACGTATACTGCACTATCAGGCGCAACTGGTATCTGTGTGGGTGTTTTGTACGCTCAAACACGCTCGATTGTACTTCTCAGGGTGAATATAATCACCCGAGGGTGAGTAATGATCACGCTCAAAGCACAGCTATACTGGGCTCGGGTGAAAAGGTGGAATTCTTAAGGCGCTTTTGCATGAGGTTTCAATTCTTCCAAATAATCCCCGAGACAGTGAGGCGGCAAGGCAGCAAGACAGCGCAAACTATCCTTGTCGTGCTCAGCGCTCTGTAATCTATCGCGTCCTTGGCTCTCGCTGGTCAGCAAGGTTTTTCGCTTAGGTTCCAAGCTATTTTTGCAAATGTGCCTGCCTATCTGAAATTAGATCCTCCTTGTAGGAACGAATGTCGCATTTAGGATACAGACTTTATCTACAAGAACCTATCTTTCGAGCAATATTTTTCAATTGTCCCATTATGAACTCTCAGGCTCAATCCTCTTTGGCAATAGATGCCCACAAATATGGCTTGCTCTTCGTCTTTGCTGCAGGAGTCCTTTGGTCGACGGTTGGCCTTGGAATTCGTATGATCGAAGACGCTGTTGTATGGCAAATCTTACTTTATCGTTCGATTAGTATGTCTCTCTTTCTTTATCTGGTGATCAGAGTACGATCGTTGTGGGTGGTTTTGTACCTTGGCTGGAAGAATAGGAATTTCGGTTGGTTAGCCTAAATACTGATCAGATTTGCGGCTTGCAAATTAAATAAGCGCTAATGAGCCATTAGTTTGTTTGTTTGTTTGAAGATTTAGCTGTGCTTACCTAATCTTTGAGCAATTCTAACGTGGAGTGCAGGACATGAAACTCTTTTTTTCTAAAATACTGTTAGCATTCTATTTGCTAACAACTTGTCTAAATGCGCAGCAAGCATCTGATCAGGTGATGCCGGAAACAGATACGGAACTTGCAGTTAACTTTGAGGCTATTTCGACAGAGGTAGCTAAATCGCTTGAGGCAAAAGCTAAGGGTGACCCCGTTTTCGCTAAGAACTGGATGGTTTCGGTAGCCAACCCACATGCCGCGGCAGCTGGCGCTCGTGTTCTGTCAGAAGGTGGCACAGCGGCCGATGCAATGGTCGCTGTACAAGCCGTTCTTGGCCTGGTCGAACCACAAAGTTCTGGGATTGGCGGTGGTGCATTCCTTGTATGGTATGATAGCAAAAGTGGAGAAATAACAACGTTAGATGGAAGAGAGACGGCTCCTCTGGCGGCCACACCACGCCTATTTCAAAATGAAAATGGCGAAAGGCTAAAGTTTTGGGACGCAGTGGTCGGTGGCCGATCGGTCGGTGTTCCAGGAACTCCAGCGCTCATGGAGGCAGCGCATAAAAAATGGGGGCAGAATTCCTGGAACAGCTTATTCTCTGAAGCTATTGATTTAGCCGACAACGGCTTTGCGGTTTCTCCACGCCTTGCGGCTTTGGTGGCCCGTGATGCGGAACGCTTGGGTCGATTTTCCGACACAGCTGATTATTTTTTTCCAAATGAACAGCCGCTAGTTGAGGGACATCTTTTAACGAACCCGGCATACGCTGACTTAATGCGCCGCATGGCCAAAGACGGTGCTGAAGTTATCTACTCCGGTGACATAGCCAGAGCGATCATCGATACTGTCAGAGGAGCAGATAAAAATCCGGGTGTTTTGAGTTTAACTGACCTTCAAATCTACAAAGTTAAGGAGCGTCCTGCCGTGTGCGCTCCATTTAGAGGATATCAAGTCTGCGGAATGGGCCCGCCTTCATCTGGAGCGCTCACCGTCGGGCAAATACTAGGTCTATTGAATCAATTTCCTCCAGGATCTTCGAATGATCCACAAACTTTGAGGCTTATAGGTGATGCGTCACGTCTCGCTTTTGCTGATCGCGGACGTTATATGGCCGACAGTGATTTCGTGCCTATGCCTACAAAAGGCTTGTTAGCACAAGATTACTTAAGTGAGCGCGCAAAGCTTCTAAACGGCCCTGACGCACTCACTGAAGCCCTTCCTGGCAATCCTGAATATTCACATGCATCACTATGGGCAGATGATGTAAGCCTTGAGTTGCCCTCAACCTCGCACATTTCAATCGTCGACCGTTTTGGAAACGCGTTGTCGATGACCACCACCATTGAAAACAGTTTTGGGTCCCGGCTAATGGCGCATGGGTTTTTACTTAATAATGAGCTAACAGATTTCTCCTTTAGTTCTCATCGCAATGGCGTCCCTATTGCAAACCGAGTTGAACCAGGTAAACGCCCCCGGTCATCAATGTCCCCAACCATTATTCTCAAGGATGGGCGACCCACTTTGGTAATCGGTTCGCCCGGAGGATCTCGGATAATTGGATACGTAGCTGAAGCTATTGTTGCACACATAGACTGGGGCATGAATATTCAAGCTGCCGTATCCATTCCGCATGCAATAAACCGTTTTGGAACCTATGATCTAGAGAAAGGTACTTCTTTAGAGGGTATGGTAGCACCACTGGAGGAACTTGGTTACAAAGTTAATCTGCGGTCGCTCAATTCTGGTCTTCATGCGATTTCCATCGAAGAAAACGGTCTTTTTGGAGGAGCAGATCCTCGGCGCGAAGGGATCGCAATTGGACAGTGACC
>DNHK01000151.1 GCA_003485905.1 Gammaproteobacteria bacterium
CCGAAGAAAGCAGGCAGGTCAGTGCAAGCTCGCTGAATGTTCTAAAGCATAGCAGGGCCCCTAGATAGTCATTGGATGTGTTATAAGCGATCCGGGCAGGGCTTCGCTGACGGCATCAGCAAAATGGATAACCAATGGTTGAGCAGTCGGTGCAAAAAGCAATTAAATTTGTCTTCATTTGATGGATTGTAATTGGCGCGAATCGAATGCTAAAAAAAATGTGAACTCACTCTGAAGACGCTTCAGTAATTCTTTCTAATAATCGGCCGTCTTCCAAGGATCGTTGATCAGTGGATCTCTCTGACGCGTCTTGCAGAGACGTTCCAACCAAAATTAAGTCAGGTCGGACCGTTATTCAGCGTTTGTGATAAAAGTAGTGTAGAATTTCAGGGCGAGAACATTTAAGGCAGATATGAATACTCAGCAAAGTTTGCGAACATTGGCTTTTGTGGTGTTAACTTTGGCTCTAGCGCCGCAAGGTTTCGCGGCACAAGGTCTTCCGCCAGGCAGTATTGAAATGTTTAATGCTTTGGATCCGGCTCAAAAGAAAATTTTGTTGGATCAGTATGGTCTGGATGCAAACATATTAGATACGCAAGTTAGGGCTGAGCGTGTGCAGGCGCCTGCGTTGGGCATGACGGTAACGCAACTTGAACAAGTAAAAAGAGAAGAAACCGAAGTAAAAAGCGTAGCAGAACCCGGGACAGAAACTAAAACCAGAGAACTCGATGAGCTGGAGCCTGTCCTCCGTCGTTTTGGAGAGGATATCTTTGACAAAGAGGTGTCGACGTTTGCGCCATCCGATAATAACCCAGTGCCTCAGGGCTATATTTTAGGTCCCGGGGATACGTTGAATCTAGTTTTATATGGAAACGATACGCTTCAAACGCAGTTAACGGTTGATAGAGAGGGTAGCGTTAATTTTCCATTGCTTGGACCAATAGCTGTTGCGGGTATGACATGGACTCAAGCCAGAGAGTACATTGATTCATTAGTAGCTGAGCAGTTGATTGGCACCAAAGTGGTTATATCGGTTGGGCGGCTCAAAAGCATTAATGTATTTATGGCAGGGGAAGTAGCTGTTCCAGGGACTTACTCAATCTCTGCTTTGGCAACCGTTATCCAGTCTGTGTATGTTGCTGGCGGCGTTTCGCCCATCGGCAGTTATCGTGATATCCGCGTTAATCGTGGTGGAAGAACGGTGGCTGTTTTAGATCTCTATGACTTATTGCTGAAAGGCTCGCTGAAGGGTGATATCCGATTGCAAAGTGGGGACGTGGTGTTCGTCCCTCGTGCTTTGCCATTGGTGGGTATTCAAGGTGAAGTTCGTAAACCTGGAATCTATGAAGTAAAACCCGACGAGACCCTTCGAGATGTCCTCGAGATGGCAGGGAGGGCGACCAGTGCTGCCTATCTGGAAAACGCATTGTTTGAACGTCGTGAAATTACCTCGTCAATCCGGCGGCTGCTCGATATCGACCTTAGAGACGACGAACAGCTAAACCAAGCCTTGATCGACGGCGATCGTCTGACGATATTGAAGGTCGCTGACGAAATGAGCAACCCCTTGACCATACTTGGTGCTGTTGAGCGACCTGGCCTCTATGCCTGGTCTGAAGGTGTTCGGATCTCGAACTTTATTGGAGGGGACGATGGCTATTTAAAAAAAGATGCTGATCGAGACATCGCTTTAATTATACGACGAAAGAATGAGCGCTTAGATGTAGAGGTGTTATCGTTCAGCCCTCTAAGGGCGATAGCTGGAGTGGGTTCGGAAGACGACCCAGTGCTTTTCGCGCACGATGAAGTTTTATTTTTTGATCAAAACCAGTCTCGGCAAGATGCATTAGCACCGCTGATAAGCAAGCTTAAAAAGCAGGCTTCCCCGGGAACAGTGCCGAATATTGTAACCATAAAAGGCCTTAGGACGGGTTCAGGAAGCTATCCTTTAGAGGCAGCCAGAGGGTTACGGGAGCTGGTGGTGCTTGCGGGCGGGGCTAGCGCTTTTGATGAGGATGTGGATCTCAGAACTGGGCTAATCGTTGCACAAGATGGCGATCGGAAGGTTTCGGTAGGGGCTTTTAATCTAGGTGAAGTCTCGAATAGCGAATTTGGATCGGATGAAGACTTGACCCTAACTGCGGGTGATGAGGTCTATATCTTTAATCGTGTCGAGTCTGAACGAAGTAATCGACAAGCTTTGATGACAGAGATTATTGCTAAACTGGACAGCCAGGCTGATGATAAAGAGGTGTCTGAAGTCATCCGAATAGAAGGAAGAGTTCGAGCGCCAGGAATTTATCCTTTAATTAAAAATCAAGATATGCTATCCCTCCTGGATTTGGCTGGTGGCTATTCAGAAGGGGCCTACACGATAAAAGCAGAAGTTGTAAGGTCAGTTGTAAGTGCGGAGCAAGAAAGCGACACCGTGATCATCCAGATCAATCTAAGTGATGAGGCAGCGTTGAAGCGGGTTAACTTATTACCTCGAGACATAATTCGAATTAATACGATTCCCGGTTGGTCTGAGGGCGAGTACATTACACTGCTTGGCGAAGTTCGGTTTCCCGGGAGATACGCGTTAGAGAAAGGCGAATCGCTCAGCTCTGTCTTAGCACGAGCCGGTGGGCTAACTCAGAGAGCCTTTCCCGCGGGCGCCATATACGTGAACAAAAATGCGGCAGTAAAGGGGCTTGCCGAAGCGCGGCGGATGTTAAAGATCAATTTTGACTCGAGAGTTGAGGATGTAACGATGCCTGTGGATATCGGCGAGGATGCGCTCAATTCGGTAATTGCACCAGGTGGTGGTGCGGAATTGGACTTGAAAGAAGAATGGCTAGGCCGAATTACAGTTGACCTGAAGGCGATTATGGAAGGTAACGTTAGTGCCGATTTGGTTGTGCAAGATGGGGACTCGTTAACAGTGCCCGTTGTAGTCAATTACGTTTCTGTCCTTGGCGAGGTTTTCAATCCAGGCAACTTCAGTTTGCCGGCTACAGGCGACGTTGACAGCTTAGTAGAGCTGGCAGGGGGGTTAACCCGGTTTTCGGATGCAAAACGAACGTTCGTCATTAAAGCTGACGGGTCGGTTGTGCGGAGTAAAAGAAATAGATGGCTTATGAAAGGCTCAGGAGAAGATGGGTTGAGTGCAGGAGATACCATTGTCGTGCCGACTAATACTGATTACGAAAGGCCCTTAAAATACTGGCAATCTGTGAGCAGTGTTATCTTCCAGTCTTTGGCTTCTATTGCAGCGTTTTTTTCCATCGCTGATCGATAGAGCCGATTACTTGATAAAGTTTAATAGAACGACTGATGAAGCGTTTGAGTTGGTTAGTAAAAGTATGAATGGTTCTTTCTTAAAGTTACCGGTTAAAAGAAGTTGGCGTACCCATTTCTGGTGGCTCCTAGGCGGTAGCTTGGTCATTGGTGGGGTTGTGGGGCTCTGTTGCTTTGTCTTAAGCCATCTGCTTTCCAGACTTAATCTTGGGGTCGATCATGCGAAAAAACATGGTATCTCTCATGAAGATGGCTCTCGTTTAGGTGGTGTTGCAATTGCTTTGACATTTTTATTGGTCGTAATTTTTGAAGCATTGTGGTCAGGGACAGGCTCCGCTTTCGATGACTATGGTGATCTGGTTGCTTTTTTATCTGTCACGTTGCCGATTGCCTTCATAGGTTTTGTTGATGATATCTCACAGAGATTGAGTTCAAGTGTAAGGCTGGTTTTTATGGCGCTTTTCGCGATCATTGGGTTTATAAGTTTTCCACAATTAATGCCCACTGGCATATTGCAGGAGTTTTTTGGGTCAGAGAATCGCGTTGGCTTGTTGGTATTTTCGGTCTTCTTTTTTGTAGGCTTTATAAATGCTGGTAATATGGTTGATGGCGCGAATGGATTGCTTTCGATTCTTGTCGCGTCGTTTTTTGGATTTTGCTTTTATCTAACTAAGACAAACGCGCATTATCTAATGATGTTGGTCGTGTCTGTGTTTGCATTTATTAACCTCTTTGGCGGCACTAAAATAATGCTGGGAGATTTTGGGGCCTTTGGGTTGTCTGCGTTGACTATTTTGACCGCATTTTCAGTGTATCAAATTTACAATGTGTCTATTTTCTTGTATGCCTCGCTGCTTTGCTATCCTTGTATTGAAATTGTACGTATTTTTACCGCTCGGTTGTGGATTGGAGAATCCCCGTTGACCGCTGATAATCAACATGGGCACAACCTGCTTTTTGCAGGGCTTTCAAGGCTGTTTAGCCCAAAAGTCGCTAACTCGCTGACAGGTGTTGTTATCGCGTTAATATCTGTAGTACCCGCGTGGGTTTTACTGGCGCTCGGCTGGAGTTATCAAACAGATCTATTTTTAGTTGTTTTTTTGTTTCAATCCTTAATCTATATTGCTGGCACGGCGCTTTTAAAAAGATTTTTTGGTGGGCTTTACAAGAGTGGCGAGGGTTCTCAGGGCATGAGGCCACGCCTTCAAGAACCATAATAGTGGCTCTTTGGCCTCTCCAGGAGCAGTTTTATGAGCAGTGGTGATTACTTAGCAGCAAAGGAAATTGATGACGAAATTGATCTGGAAGAACTTTTCTTTACGCTTTGGGGTTCAAAATTCCTGATTATTTTTACGGTCGGAATTTTTGCCGCAATTGCGGTGCTTTATGCGCTGAGTTTGCCGAACATTTATCAATCAACGGCCATGTTAGCGCCAAAATCGAAGAGTTCGGGCATATCTGCTTCGTTGCAGCAGTATGCGGGTCTTGCCTCGTTAGCGGGCGTTTCAATTCCTGATGGTGAGACCTCTGAAAGTGCGCTCGCACTTGAGTTG
>DNHK01000191.1 GCA_003485905.1 Gammaproteobacteria bacterium
TCATATCTATGCAACGATAGCAGGGATTGGGCTTTCGAATGATATTGAAGGCAATATTATGTCACCGGACACAGAAGGGCAGTCTCGTGCGATGCAATCAGCGTATGCCAAGGCCGGCTGGTTACCGAATCAAGTGCAGCACATCGAATGTCACGGTACCGGCACGCCTGTAGGTGATGGTGTTGAATTCAATTCTTTAAAGAATCTTTGGCAACAGCATAATGTCGAAGGCGAGTGTGTGATTGGTTCCGTAAAAAGTAATGTGGGGCATTTATTAACGGCTGCGGGTGCAGCGGCATTGATGAAAACACTGCTGGCGATGAAGCATGGTGTGTTACCACCGACAGCGAATTATGAGACGCCCTCAAATAAAATCGACCTAGCGAATAGTCCATTTAAAGTGTTAGCTGAAGCAGCGCCATGGGCAGTAAAAACCAATACACCTAGACGAGCAGCGATCAGTGGTTTTGGTTTTGGTGGGATTAATGCACATGTGCTCCTTGAGCAATATGATAAAGGCACTGCTGCTAAAAATAGCGCATCTACAGTACCAACAGATAAAGCAGATATTGCCATCGTTGGCATGGAGTCCCGTCTGGGGCCCTGGCATGATCAGTCAGCATTTGATGCGGCTGTTTTGTTTGGTGCAAGTGATTCTGCAACACAACCAACAAATTGGTGGGGTGCTGAAACAGACGGCTGCAAAGGTTATTTAATTGATGAAATAAAAATACCTCTAGGGCGTTATCGAATCCCACCGGCGGAATTAAAAGAGATGTTGCCGCAACAACTGTTGATGTTAGAAGTGGCCGCGAATGCATTGGAGGATGCGGGCCTTTCAGAACTTACCGCTGAGCAACAATGCCGAACCGGTGTCTTTATCGGTATTGCACTTGATTTAAATACGACCAATTTTCATTTTCGTTGGCTGCAAAAACAGTATGCGCGTGAATGGTTACAAGGTTTAGGCATTGCACTGACTGAAAACGAATTAAATGATTGGATAGCAAAGCTTCGTGAGGCTAGTGGGCCAGCGTTAACTGCGAACCGCACCATGGGTGCATTGGGTGGCATTGTTGCCAGCCGCATAGCACGTGCGTTTCGCATTGGTGGTCCGTCATTCACCGTCTCTGCAGAAGAGACCTCAGGGCTGCGTGCCTTGGAATCAGGCTTACGTGCCTTACAACAAAATGAATTAGACCAGGTCATTGTCGGTTCAGTTGATCTGGCTAGCGATCTAAGAGCCGTAACAGGTCATATTGAATATCATCAACAAGCAAACGTTGCAGATGGTGCCACCGCATTCATTTTAAAGCGTCATGAAGACGCACTACGTGATGGTGATAAGGTCTATTCGATTATCAAAGGGTTTGGCGCCGCCTCGGCGGGTGGCTGTGATGACAAACAGCTTAATCCCTCTGCTCAGGTCGAGTCGATTCAAAATGCCTGCACCGATGCGCAATGTCATCTAGATGACATCGATCACATTACACTTGCCAGCGAAGCAGAAGAACTGGCAGATATTCCAATCCTTGGAAATGTCAGTATCAATAAATTTCCATTAGGGCATAGCGGTGCGGCCACGGGTTTACTGGCCGTTGCCAGTGCCGTAAGCAGTTTACGACATCGTTTACTACCAACAGCACAAGACTCTCAAGTACATTACTGGCTAAAAGATCGCATCAAAGGCACAAGAAAAAACCTGGTCAATGCAAGCAGCCTTGATGGCAATGCGATTAGTGTCCTGCTTGAAGAAGGTGATGCAGCGCCAATAGCACAAACAGATCCCGCAAAACTATTTATTGCTGCTGCGAAAGATTCACAGACCTTAATCAATAAGATTAAACAGTGTTCGTTTTCTGATGAGACTCAATATCATCATGACGATGAACAATTACGCGTTGCATTAGTTGTTAATGATAATAATGAATTTAATCTTGCCTGTGATGAGGCCATCAATGCTATTGAGAATAATCGGTCGATAGATAACGGTCGTTGTTTTTATTCGTCTGTGCCTTTGGCATCACAAGGCAAACTTGCGTTTGTCTATCCGGGTTCCGGAAACCACTTCTGGGGTATGGGGCAGGACTTGGGTGTCGCCTTCCCGAATGTATTAGAAAAACTGAACTCAGAAAATGATTCGTTGGCATCACAATTTGCCCAAGGGCGTTTTTGGCAGTCACAAAATAGTAAGGCAAATCTTGATAAAGCATTAAGCCATGAAGAGGTCATCTTTGGTCAGGTTTGGTTAGGGACCTTCGTCAGTGATGTTGTTGCTAGTTTTGCGATTAAGCCGGATGCGGTCATTGGCTATAGTCTCGGCGAGACCGCTGGTTTTTTCTCAACACGTACCTGGACGGCGCGGGATGAAATGCTACAGCGTATTCAGAAAAGCACCTTGTTTACCGAAGAGCTTGCAGGGGCCTGTACCTCAGTACAAAAAGCCTGGGGTACGAATGAGCCAATTGATTGGGCCTTAGGTGTGATTAATACCAGTGCAGATAATGTTAAAATCGTATTAGAAAATTATAAGCACGTGTATTTATTGATTATCAATACACCGAATGAATGTGTGATTGGTGGTGACCGCACAGCATTAAATAAGGTAGTCAAAGTACTCGCAGCTCAATATCATCCGCTTTCAGGGGTGACCACGGTTCATTGTGAAGTCGCAAAGCCTGTTGCGCAGTCCTATCGCGATTTACATCTCTTTGAAACAACATGTCCCGACGATGTGACTTTCTATAGTGGTAATCGTGGTGGTGCGTATAACGTTACTCAGGACTCTGCTGCAGATTCAATTTTGGATCAGGCGTTGGCGCCTTTTGATTACACCAAGGTCATTAATAGTGCCTATGAAGATGGTGTGCGTTGTTTTATCGAGATGGGGCCGGGTAGTTCTTGTACCCGAATGATTGATCAAATCCTTATCGATAAACCATATTTTGCCAAAGCAATATGTGTCAAAGGACAGGATAGTATTGATAATGTCATGCAATTATTGGCAAGACTCTATGTCGAAGGTGTGTCAGTTGATTTGTCGCAGCTTGATAGTCCAAAAGAAACTAATAAAACAGAATATAAAAATTATATTAGCGTTAAGACTGGCGGTGAACCTTTTAAAGTACCCTTACCGCCAAAGGGTAATGAAGATGAGATAAGCTCAGCCGTCGTTGAATTAAAGCAGAAACACACAAGGGAAGAAGTTGTTCAGATTGATCGGCAGCAACACAATATGAGCTCTTTACCGATGGATGCTAACGACGGGCTGCAACCAATTATCGAACAGATGCAACTCGCAGGACAAGCACGCGCGGAAGCGCAAGCAGCTTTCTTGCGTGTCAGTCAAAGTATGACAAAGACGCTCGAGCAAGCTATCAATATGCAAATGCAGTTAATGGCAGAGACTGATGTAGAGATGTCACCATCTTCTCATTGTCTAGAACAACGTGTACGCAGCGAAGAGATCGAATGTCAATTTGATAGAGCGGCATGTTTGGAGTTTGCCGTCGGGTCTATTGGTAACATGTTGGGTGAGAATTTTGCTGACATCGATCAATATCCTTCACGGGTGCGTCTGCCCGATGAGCCATTAATGTTGGTTGACCGTATTCTCGAAGTGAATGGCGAGGCAGACGCCTTAACGCATGACTTAGCTGCAAGCGGTAGCATCATCACAGAGCATGATGTCTTGCCCGGTGCCTGGTATCTAGATTTAGGTCGTATTCCAACCTGTGTCGCCGTGGAAGCAGGACAGGCCG
>DNHK01000423.1 GCA_003485905.1 Gammaproteobacteria bacterium
TTTAGCTGCACAAAGTCATGTTGCAGTTTCATTTGAGGAGCCGGAATATACCGCTAACTCTGACGGATTAGGAACTTTACGTGTTTTGGAAGCCATTCGTATTTTAGGGCTTGAAACGAAAACGCGATTTTATCAAGCGTCGACGTCTGAACTCTACGGTCTGGTGCAAGAGACGCCTCAAAAAGAAACCACGCCTTTTTACCCGCGGTCACCATATGCTGCAGCGAAGCTTTATGCCTACTGGATCACTGTCAATTATCGAGAGGCTTATGGCATCTATGCTTGTAACGGGATTTTATTTAATCACGAAAGTCCTTTGCGTGGCGAGACCTTTGTCACGCGAAAGATTACAAGAGCTTTGGCTCGTATCAAGCTTGGATTACAAACTTGTTTGTATTTAGGGAACCTAGATGCGAAGCGTGATTGGGGGCACGCCAGAGACTATGTTGAAATGCAGTGGTTGATGTTGCAGCAAGATAAACCTGAGGATTTTGTGATAGCAACTGGTGAGCAATATAGCGTAAGAGATTTCGTGGATGCGGCCTCTAAAGAGATTGATTTGTCCATTTCTTGGGAGGGTGACGGTCTGAGTGAGCGCGGCTACGATAGCGATGGTAACTGTGTGATTGCTGTTGACCCGCGGTATTTTCGCCCCACAGAGGTTGAGTCCTTGCTAGGGGATGCCAGCAAAGCCAGGGAAAAGCTAGGGTGGACTCCGAAAATTACGTTTAAGGAATTAGTGGCCGAGATGATGTCAGCAGACTTAGCAGCTGCTGAGCGTGATGAATTGGTAAAGAAACACGGTTACGCTACATACGAATCTCACGAATAATCTGATGGAGAAGGATGCGAAGATATTTGTTGCGGGTCATAAGGGTATGGTGGGATCTGCAATTATCCGGAAACTGGAGCGTTCTGGGTATTCAAATCTATTAACTGCTAGTCATGAGGATTTAGATCTAACCTGTCAGTTATCCGTAAAGAATTTCATCCAAGAGGAGAATCCGGAATATATTTTTATAGCTGCAGCTAAGGTGGGAGGTATTCATGCAAATAACATTTTCCGAGCGGAATTTATTTATCAAAATTTGATGATAGAGGCTAATGTGTTGCATGCTGCTTGGCAATCAGGGATAGAGAGACTAATGTTTTTAGGATCGAGTTGTGTCTATCCTCGCAACTGTCCGCAGCCAATAAAGGAAGAATATTTGCTAACGGGGCCACTAGAGGAAACTAATGAACCGTATGCTATTGCTAAGATAGCAGGTTTAAAATTGTGTGAGAGTTACAACAGACAGTACGGTATGCAGTGCGTTTCTGTTATGCCCACGAACTTATATGGGCCCAATGATAACTATGATCCTCAAAATAGCCATGTTTTGCCGGCACTTATACGCAAGGTGCATGAGGCTAAAGTAGCCGGAAAGGACACTTTTGCAGTTTGGGGTTCAGGTAAACCTATGCGTGAATTCCTTCACGTTGATGATATGGCAGATGCTTGTGTGTTTCTGATGGAGCGACCTGATATTCGAGGCGGCTTATTTAATATTGGGGCCGGCGAGGATCTCTCAATAGAAGAATTAGCCAGAACTGTAATGGATGTGGTTGGTTACAAGGGAAAAATTGCCTTTGACACGACTAAGCCCGATGGGACGCCTCGCAAGTTGCTGGATGTGGCGAGAATGCATGATCTTGGATGGTCTTCAACAATACCACTACACCAAGGTTTGGAAAGAGTCTATGAGGATTTTCTTTCTTTAATCAAGCTAAATGACTAATCCTGTAGTCACTGTTGCGATACCCTCTTTGAATCAGGGTGAGTTTCTGGACGCGGCATTATCCTCTGTTTTTAGTCAAGATGTGCCTGTGGAGGTTTTTGTTCTGGATGGTGGCTCAGTGGATAATTCGCTCGATGTGATAAAGAAATGGTCTTCCAGATTAAGTGGTTGGCGCAGTTGGTCTGATGGGGGTCAGGCAGCCGCTATTAATGAGGGTGTATCGATGGGAAGCGCACCTTTTGTGTGTTGGTTAAATAGTGACGATTGGTTCATGCCTGGGGGTTTAATAGCGTTGATAAACGCCCTGCGTGGTCCCGCCAAGCCTCCAGCAGCATATGGGCGAGCTTGGAATATCGCGCAAAAAAATGGTAGACGCGTTCCTGTGTGGGTAGAGACTTTCGATGAGAGTCGTCTAGCGATACGCTGTATTATTTCTCAGCCAGCAACGATGATTCGACGTAAGGTTTGGGAACGTCTTGGAGGACTGGACGAAAAACTACATATGGCGATGGACTATGACTTATGGTGGCGTTTATATAAGCAGTTTGGTGTTATGCAATTTATTGACGAGTTCGTAGCTTGCAATCGTGACCATGACGGCACGAAAACTAGGAATCTGCGCGTGCGTCATTATAAGGAAGCGATGGCTGTGGTACGACAGCACTACGGAAGAGTGCCTTTGAAATGGTGGTTGGCACAGCCCTATTCGGTTTGGTTTAAATCGATATTGTGACAGGAATCTGATTTCAGATGAGAGTGCTTCATTTTTATAAAACTGCAGTTCCTGACACGCAAGGTGGCATCGAACAGGTAATTGACCAGATCGCTCGAAGTGGGCAAAAATTAGGTATAAGTTCAGAAGTGCTGTCCCTTACTCGAGCCCGTGTACCAAGAAAAATTTCTCAAAATGGTTATCTATCCCATCGGGCAAGGCTTAATTTTGAAATAGCGTCAACAGGATTTTCTGC